>JANMEE010000262.1:0-4116 GCA_031376645.1 Dolichospermum sp. OTE_75_concoct_329_sub
GTAACTTTTAGTGATATCTTTACGATTACAGATGAAAATATAAACGATCCACCGACATTATCTCAGGCAATTGCAGATCAAAATGCCAAACAAGGAACTGCTTTCAATTTCCAACTTCCTACCAACACCTTTACAGATATTGATGCTGGTGATGTTCTCACCTATTCCGCAACCTTAGAAAATAGTAATGCTTTACCAAGTTGGTTAACCTTCAATCCTACAACTCGGACTTTTAGCGGGACTCCCACCAATGATAATGTAGGGAATTTGAATGTTAAAGCGATCGCAACAGATACAGCCGGGGTAACTGTTAGTGATATCTTTACGATTACAGTTGAAAATATCAACGATCCACCGACATTATCTCAGGCAATTGCAGATCAAAATGCTAAACAAGGTACTGCTTTCAATTTCCAAATTCCTACCAACACCTTTACAGATATTGATGCTGGTGATGTTCTCACCTATTCCGCAACCTTAACCTTAGAAAATAGTAATGCTTTACCAAATTGGTTAACATTCAATGCCACAACTCGCACCTTTAGCGGTACTCCAACTAATGATCATGTAGGGAATTTGAATGTTAAAGTGGCAGCTACAGATAAAGCAGGAGCAACTGTTAGTGATATCTTTACTATTACAGTTGAAAATGTCAATGATGCACCAACATTAGCAAATGCGCTCGCAGATCAAAATGCTAAACAAGATAACGTCTTTAACTTCCCAATTCCTACCAATACCTTCACAGATATTGACGCTGGTGATGTTCTTACCTATTCAGCAACATTAGAAAATGGTGATGCTTTACCAAATTGGTTAACCTTCAATCCCACAACTCGCACATTTTCAGGAACTCCAACTAATGACAATGTTGGAAATCTAAATATTAAGACTATCGCTACAGATAAAGCTGGGGTAACTGTTAGTGATATCTTTACGATTACAGTTGAAAATGTCAACGATGCACCGACATTATCTCAGGCAATTGCAGATCAAAATGCCAAACAAGGTACTGCTTTCAATTTCCAAATTCCCACTAATACCTTTACAGACATTGACGCTGGTGATGTTCTCACCTATTCAGCAACCTTAGAAAATGGTAATGCTTTACCAAATTGGTTAACATTCAATGCCACAACTCGCACCTTCTCTGGTACACCAAATAATGATAATGTAGGGAATCTGAGTGTTAAAGTGGCAGCTACAGATAAAGCCGGAACATCTGTTAGTGATATTTTTGCGATTACAGTTGAAAACGTCAACGATGCACCAATAGTTGCTAACCTAATCGCAGATCAAAACGCTAAACAAGATAACGTCTTTAACTTCCCAATTCCTACCAATACCTTCACAGATATTGACGCTGGTGATGTTCTTACCTATTCAGCAACATTAGAAAATGGTGATGCTTTACCAAATTGGTTAACCTTCAATTCTGCAACTCGGACTTTTAGCGGTACTCCCACCAATAACAACGTGGGGAACTTGAATGTTAAAGCGATCGCTACAGATAAAGCAGGTGCAACTGTCAATGATATCTTTACTCTCGCAGTCGAAAATGTTAACAATGCACCGACATTAACAAATACAATTGCCGATCAAAATGCTAAACAAGGAACTGCTTTCAGCTTTACTTTTGATGCTAATACGTTCATTGATATAGATCCAGGAGATAATCTTACTTACTCAGTCACACTAAAAGATGGCAGTAATCTACCTAATTGGCTGAAATTTAATGCAGCTACGCGCACCTTCATCGGTACACCAACTAACGCAGATTTTGGAACTCTAACAATTGAGGTACAAGCTAAAGATAATAATGGTGTAAGTGCCACGGACACATTTACATTAGCTGTCGAACAGAATAACGGCACACCTACTTTCAATCTGGGAAAAATTGCGGATGATATCTTTAAAATCTCGAATAGCAGTGGCAAATCAAAAATTAAGGTCACTCTCACAGAAAGAAGTTCTAATCTTGTCAATGAACTGGGAGTATTCACAGTTGATGATGCTCAAGGTAATATCCAAGGGATCGCTCCAGGAACAGCAGGTTACACCCAAGCGGCTTTAGATCGCTCTAAGGTAATTTTCTCTGCTATTACTAATCTCCCCAATGGGTTTAATACCGATAATTTGACGCATTTATTGGAATTTAACTCTGGTGATAACTTGAGATTCTTATTAGTTAAAAACGGCACAATTGATAGTGTCCACAATGGAATTACCCCAACTACAGACATACTTTTCTCTAATCTATTAAGCGAAAAAATTACAGATTTGGGTGTTGATGGTTTCTCCTTAGCTTGGAAAGATGGATCTAATAATAATACTGACTTCAAAGATTTGGTAGTCAACATTAAATCAACCAATGACTCATTACCCTTGGGTACAAATCTCCAAGGAAAGCAACAAGGTGAAGTCCTTGATTTAAGAGGTATAACTCAAGATGTAAAAGCTAATTTTACTGTTAATAGAGAAGCAGCTTTTAACAATTTAGTTGGCTTTTATAAAGTAGCAGATGAAAATGGTGGGATTGATATTGATGGCAATGGTACTGTTGATTTCCGTCCTGGTGACTCAGGTTATGCTCAAGCGGCTGTAAAGAGTCGTGTTGCCGGAATTGACCTCAGAGCTGATAACCAAGGAACTGCAACTTTTACAGATAAGACATTGACGGGAGGAAGTATTTTTGCACCGTTTATTCTTACTAATGGTCGCACTGTGGATCAAGTTTTGAATGGACAAGTTGACCAAGCTTACTTTGCCTATTTAGGAGCTAACGCTGATAAGATGGATCACATTCGTCTGTTAGGAAATAACGTCTTTGGTTTTGAAGATTTAGTAGGAGGCGGAGATAAAGATTACAACGACATTATTGTCAAAGTAAACTTGGAGTAAAGACAAGATACAATCCACATTCCTAAGTCAGTAGTTTATTTAGTAATGGATCTTACAACTTGGGCAAATATAAATCTGTTTATGGTAAGTGTAGTATGGGAGAACAGAAGCTTTTGGAGTATATTTTGAATTATTACCAGAATTAGGTAATAGTGATTTAGAGGAACAAAAAAGAATATTATCCCACGTTTTTCCCATATTTGAGATTTACAAAGTATGCATATTAGGAGATAGAGAATTCTGTTCTGTTGTTTGAGCAAACAGCTATAGAGCTTATCCTGTCTTCTTCCTAGCTTCATTGTCGCCCTGTCAAGCCCGAATTACAATAATATTACGACCATTGGAACTAATCGCATTCTCTGTGGTTGTGCGTAGGCAAAGCCCGTCGTAGACATCGCTAATCGGGGACAAACCAGAACGGCGGTCAAAAACTACTAGCCAACCAGTATCTAAACTTAGACCTGACAGATACTTATCCAACTGCTCTAACCCTTCATGAAGGGGATCTTTCTTGCCATCGCGCCATACTTTCAACTCCATTCCCAAAGTCACATCCCCATACTTCAAGCAGATATCCATCCGCCCCGAACCGATTGCATATTCTCGCTCCAATGTACCCCCGCCATTAACAACACGATGCAAAAACGCCATCATCACCAAATGCGGCGCAATTTCTGGATAGTTAGTGCTTTTGAATAATGGCTCGCCATGCTGCCGCCAGAATTTGAGGAATGCTTCTAATAACTGCTCGGGTAAAAACTGACCCCGTTCGCTTAACCAAATTGGTTGGATATAGCCAATAGAAGCCGTAGTGTTATAAGTTAGGACTAGCGGTAATACCTCATGATAAATAGTATTGGCAATCTTTAAACCAGATTCACTATTTTTACATAGTCCCAAATCCAGAACATATCGAATATCATCCTGCGGCACATCTGGTAGTTCCAGTCCCGCAAGGATCGGCTGAATCACAGCCCTCACTCGGTCTTCTCTCAATCTCTCTGCCAAACTATCCAGATGCGTATCCTGTCTCTTGATCAGAATTTCTTTCGCTTGATTTACTAACTCTGGCGTAATAGACATCTCCGAAAATAGTCAAAGTCGCTTTGTGACTAGCTTCTAAGCTGCATTTTCAAATATTGCAGATTAGCTAGTTAATACGATAAAATAGGTGTTTGAGATATTTATTGATAGTAACAAGGCAAAAAGATGTAG
>JANMEE010000298.1:0-4967 GCA_031376645.1 Dolichospermum sp. OTE_75_concoct_329_sub
GGCTAGACTGTGCCAAAACGGGAGAATCGTACGCTAAGGAATTAAACCAAGAGCTGAAAACAATGTACAACAATACTTTCAGCCATCGCTTTTCATAATTTTTTGATTCTTAGAGGGTGCAAATTATCAACACTGCTCACCGACTTTAAATTCCAAATATAATCACCAGTTAAATTGATATGCTCCCACCCCATAGGTGATAAATGTTGCAAATATTCGTCCGGGATAACCATCCCCTCAGATTTCAACCAATTTACCGCATTCTCCAAATACACGGTATTCCATAATACAATTGCCGCAATAGTCAAATTTAACCCACTCGCACGTAAAGACTGATCTTCAAAAGAACGGTCACGCACTTCTCCCAAACGGTGAAAGAAAACCGCCCTAGAAAGAGAATTTTTGAGTTCTCCCTTATTAAGTTCATTAGTAGCCTTACGGCGCAAAATTGGGCTTTGTAACCAATCGAGAGTAAACAAAGTTCTTTCAATCCTCCCCAATTCCCGTAACGCAGTCGCCAATTTATTTTGACGGGGATAGGAAGCTAACTTACGAACCAAAAGACTCGCCGTAACAGTCCCTTTCGAGATAGAAGTAACCAAGCGTAAAATATCATCCCAACAATCCTCAATCAACTTAACATTAATTTTCTCACCCAATAATATAGACAAAGGAGAATCAGTATTGACACCTGCGAATATATGCAACTTTTTAGAAGCTAAATCCCGCATCCGAGGAGAAAACTGAAACCCTAATAAATGGCAAATAGCAAACACCTGTTCAGTAAAACCATTAGTGTCCGTAAAATGCTCCTCTATTTGTAAATCACTTTCGTGATAGAGTAACCCATCTAAAACATGAGTAGCATCTCTAATAGTTGCATTAATTACCTTGGTATGAAAAGGCGCATATTGGTCAGAAATATGAGTGTAAAAAGTAACGCTTCTATCATTTCCATATTTAGCATTAATCTCTTCATTAAACGAGTGAGGACCAGCCGCCTTAAATCTTTGTCCATCACTGGAAGAAGTTTTTCCATCACCCCAATAGGCAGAAAAAGGAACTTTGGTATGGAAATTAATTACATTTGCTAATCCCTTTGAGTAACTTTCATCACGGATATACCAGTCAGAAACCCAAGCCAAACGCTCAAAAGTCAAACCAGGAGACGCTTCTGCCATCTTCACCAAACCCAAATTAATCGCGTCAGCCAGAATAACACTAAATAAAGTAGTTTTATCTGATACCAATTCTCCTGTTTGTTGGTGTGTAAAATATTGAGTATAATTAGTCCAAGCATCAACCTCAACAAGTAAATCAGTCAGCTTAATTCTTGGTAACAAACCATAAACACGGTCACGAAATTGAATAGCACCATTTGGTACATTACTAGTAACAGGACTAATAACTAATTTTCCTTTTTCAATCACCACACCTGGTAATTTATTTTCAGTAATTAGCTGAGAAACATGAGCAAACTTCTCAATTAACAGAGTTGAACGTTGTTGAAAATAGGTAGGATAATCAGTGGGAATAGCTACTGGGATTTGATGATTATCACGGATTTCTTGCCATTGTTTGGGTGGTAGTAGATAATCCTCAAAATCCTTGTATTGACGGGAACCACTCACTGAAATATCTCCAGAACGCAAACCATCCCGTAATTCACTCAAAGCGCACATTTCATAATAATGACGGTCAATCTTCCCATCATTAAAAACATATTTTGACCATTTGGGTTTGATAAAATCAATAGGTGCATCATCAGGTACATGACGACGATTAGTATCATTTAGTTCTTTAATAATCTTCAAAGCTTCCACAACAGATGAAGTGGGATTACTAGCCTTAAAATCGAAAAATGAGAGTAATTTAGGTGTATATCTACGTAGTTGGGAATAACGTTTATCAAGTAAATCAAAATAATCAAAATTTGCAGGACGTGCCAACTCTTCTGCTTCTTCCACACTATTGACAAAATTATCCCAACTTAACACTGATTCAATTGCAGTGTAGGCATCCCCTTGACCCTCCCTAGCATCAATCAAAGCCGTGCCAATTTGGGCATAGAGCCGCACCTTTTCATTAATCGCTTTTCCATCCTGTTGAAATTTTTGGTTGCGTTGGTTTTCGCTCCGACGGAACAATTTACCCATCATTTTATCATGCATGGTAATTGCCGTATCAATTAACAATGATGCTGTTTCTAATAAAAAAGCGATGATAATTGCATACCTTCTTGTATCATCTAATCTGGCTATATGTGCAAGTGTCTTTTTCTGTCCCAATCGAGTTAATTGTACCAAACGGTTATGATGTACTTTTTGTAAACAAGCAGGATCTAATTTAAAATCACGGATAAATTCTAATTTTTCCAAGACTTTTAAGAAGTTCTTGGGATTTGGTACACCTGGTGGTTGACGTAACCAAACTAAAGGTGTGCGATTTTTCTCAGAATTTAGAACCAATAAACCATCAATTTCTTTCTTTTGAATTAATGTTAATTGTTGAGTAAGTTGCCAATAAAATTGCTCTTGAGCGCGTCTTCTAGTTTCCCAAGCCAGTCTTTCTACAGTAAATATAGTAGGAATAATGATCTGACACCGACGCATTTCTTCAATCAGTGCCTCAACCAAGGCAATTCCCTTATCCGTACTGAAAGCCAGTTCCATTAACCATTTGGAAAGTTTTTTATAATGAGACATACTAAAAGATACATAGCCAAAAATTTGTTGAATTTCCGCTAGATGCTCCCGTCGAGTGGTATCCCGCAGTCCATAATCTTTAATGACTTTAGGTTTAATATCTAGTTGTAAAGCGATATAAGATAAGACAGCTTTGGGAACTTTTTCGCCTAATTCCCATACCCGACTGGGAAAACGTAAATAACATAATTGAACTGCAAATCCTAACCGATTATGTACGCGACGGCGACAATTGATAGCTTTTAAATCATCGGAGTTTAAGGTGTAGTGACGAGCTATATCTCTAGCACTAATATCTATAGGTATTTCTCTAAATTGTCTTCTTTGTTCGGGTGATAGTAATTCACGGGTAGCCAAATTTTTAGACCTGTATATTTATTTTTGAAGTGGATAAGAGTAGTAATGATGTGGACATTGTTGAATAAAAGTATGAATTTGTTTCACTCAAATAGTAAGAGATTGAGAAATGGCATTTTTGACTTTCATGCTTCAATATGGCTGGAATCTTAGTAACAATCATCTGAAAATTTGATAAAAACTCTTGTGTTTTGCTGCTTCTATACAATGGGAGTAAAAAACCAAGAAGTTTATGTTTGTTTGTAGGATTCTCCACAATATGGACAGAATCTAAATTTCAACGACATGATAGGTTCGTTGCAACTTCTACATTGCGATCGCAAGCCTGTACCGCAAGCAAAGCAGTATTTTGAGCGGAGTGAAGTCCACATCGGATCTGGTGTTGTTCCCGGTATCCAACATTGGGGACAATATTTGAGTGCAGTTACCGTTTCTAGGGAGATTTGTTTGACGACAGCATCTAAGTATTCCTGAGGGATACCAAGGGCAGCAGCCAATCCAGAACGACATTTTTGGCTGAGTCGGGATGTTGCACCGGATTCGATTTTACGTATAGTTTGGATATGGATGCCTGCTTTGATACTTAACTCTAATTGTGTTAACCGCATAGAATCACGAACCCGTTGAATATACTGTCCCAACGGTTCAGATGGGTTAGGAACCACATCAGCGATAGATACATTCATAAAAGTATTGCTATTTTTATTACTTATTAATAGTAAATTAATATATGTATTGTATTGCAATTAATTCATAATTTCATAAAATTATGACTATTACTTTAGCCTCATTAGTTACAGATTTTTTAGACCGACCGGGATTAACTAATTCAACTATTCGTAGCTATGAGTCGATTTTTATGCCATTACTTCAGCTTTATGGAGGTCTGTCCATAAAGACTGTCGAGCGAGAAATATTGGTTACATATTTAAATGATTTGAAGCAGGTCAAATTTACAACTCACCACAAGCATCAGGCAGTAATTACCGCTTTATTTAACTTTGCCCTAACCCAGGGACATATTCAAGTAAATCCAATTTCTCACCTGAAACGACGTAAACCAGATGGGGAAAAGGGAGAACATAATTCAGATGAAGAAGTACGTTATTTAACATCAGTACAATTGAGTCTTTTATTCCAAATCACTAAATCTGATGCTCGTTTGGATGCGTTGGTGCATTTATTACATAGCACTGGAGCCAGAATTTCCGAGATATTGGCTTTGGACTTATCTGACGTAGATATTGAGAATCGGAAATTTCAAGTGATAGGTAAACGGAATAAACAACGCTGGTGTTTTTATAGTGAGAATGTTATTAATTGTCTAAATAATTACCTTAAATATTATAGGCATTCAAGTATCAGTGCCTTATTTACTGCCCAACAGCCTTTTACTAAGGAAATTTCGCGTTTGTCTTATGCAACTGCGTATAAATCCTTGGTGGACTTGATTGATGGTACTTCCGAGTTACAAGGTATTCGTTTTCATGATTTAAGGCACACTTTTGGTACGGAACGGGTTGGTTTGATGGGTATTGACGAGCTGCGCGCACTTATGGGTCATGAAACAATTCAAATGACTTTACGTTATTCAAAAGTAACTTCTAAACGTGCAGAAGAAGTGGCACAAGCAGCGTTTAAAAAAATTCCTACTTACGGAGAGTAAATATTTATTTGATAGCCATTAAGTAAATTATTGTGACCAACTAAAAGTGTCAGATTCTGAATAGATCAAAAGTATGAGTATTACTCTTGATCTGTCAACTGAGTCATCCCAACCCCATATTCATCAAATTTTTTGAAAAATTGATTTTTAGCAATGGCTGAAAGCTAACTATCACAATACTTTCAGCACTTGCCTCAATTCCTTAGCGTACGATTCTCCCGTTTTGGCACAGTCTAGCC
>JANMEE010000263.1:0-6662 GCA_031376645.1 Dolichospermum sp. OTE_75_concoct_329_sub
AAATCCTCAAACCCTTATAAGAACGGGGTTCTGGGTTTCCATATTGCATAAAAAATCGACACCGTGAAAAATGCCTGAAACCGTTTCTCTATAAGGATTATATAGATTGTGGTCGCATTGTTTGTGAGAAATGCGGGTTAGGACAATGTGTAGCGGAAATGATAGCTGCAAGAATTTTTAATCAACGTGAAGGTAATGATATTTCAACTATTTATGGAACTGTCACTACTGGTACTAACTGGAAATTTTTAAAACTTATTAATCAAGTGGTAGAAATTGACTTGACAGATTATTATATTAATAATATCGGTAAAATTCTAGGTATTTTATCTAGTATCGTGATGGAATAGGTATTGTATATGCTTCTTCAGTCAATTATTGCTGAACAAAGAACGGTTTTATATAACGTTAGCTGGGAAACTTTTGAAGCCTTGTTGAGAGATACAGGTGAGGATAGGGGTTCTCGGTTTGCTTATGACTGCGGTACTTTAGAAATTATGACTCCACTTTTTGAACACGAAAATCCAAAAATTCAATTTGACAGATTGATATTTTGTTTAGCTGAAGAATTAGATATAGAAATCATAAGTGCTGGTTCTACAACATTAAAACGTAAATCTTTTGCAAAAGGAATAGAACCAGATAGTTGCTATTATATCCAAAATGAAGCGGCTATTAGAGGTAGGGAAACTTTAAATTTAGAAATAGATCCTCCTCCTGATTTAGCAGTTGAAATTGATATTACTAGCAGTTCTGTGAATAAGTTTAATATTTATGCGGCTTTAGGTGTGGCTGAATTGTGGAAATATGACGGTGAAGTTTTAAAATTTTACCAATTGGCGGAAAATCAATATATTGAGATTAAGTTTAGTCTGGCTTTTCCTCTAATTTCTGTTGGAGATATGAATAGATTTATCCAGCAAAGTAAAACTATGGGTGAAATTGCTTTGTTGAAATCTTTCCGTGTTTGGGTACGGGGAAAAATAGGGTAGTTTACAATAATTATTACGAGCTAGGATAAAATTATCATCCTTTTTGATATAATTCGCAGAATCTACTACAGAGGTAGGTAATTAATAGTAGATACTAATTAGAGAAATCATCATGAAAAAGCTCAAACTCAACCCAGATATTGATTGGATAATAGACGGATTAAGAAATAGTGAATTAGGTGAACTATATCTTGATCTGCAAACAGGGGAAGTCATATTAATGTCTAATGAGGATGAAACGACTGACTTAGATCCAGAAGAGTTAATGTTTAATGAACGCTATCTTAAAATACCCGATTTATGCGATAGTATTCGTGATCTAAAAAAATTTATAGACAGTATTCAAGATGTGAAATTGCGTTCACAGGTAACAGAGGCTTTTTATCAAAAAGATAAAGGAGGATTTAAACGAGTCAAAGTAATTGTAGGGAATGATTGGGACAATTTTGAATATCTACAGATAGCATCTCGTTTGAAATCCTGGCTAAAATCTAAAGAAATAGAAATAATAGATGAAAGGTAAAAACAAAACAGATATAAATCGAGTTAGAAAGCGATTTATATTTCATGAGAGGTTTAATCTACATTATTTATCAACATCAACCCAAACCATTCCAGCACTTACAGGATCAAAATCTGAAGGAAATTTAGTAAATCTGTTATAGTAGGAGTTTTGAAATTTCGCATCTACAATTATTGTATTTCTCAGGTCTGTAAAACCTAAGTCTGCTCCTGTGAGGTCTGCATTAGTTAAGTTTGTACCTTTTAACTCTGCACTATATAGGGATGCGCCCTTGAGATTTGCCCCTTGTAGGTTGGCTTTTTCTAATGTTGCTTCTGTTAATTGCGCTTCTGATAAATCTACTTCACTCATATCTACTTCAAATAGCAATGCTTCCACAAGGTAAGCCTGAGAGAGCTTAACTTTAGGAGCAATTAAGTACATTCCTGCTTTAACTGGATCAAAACCTTCAGGAAAGCGAGTTTTTTCATTATAAAAAGCACTTTGTAAAAGTGTATCTTGAAGTTCTGCACCACTCAAATCGGCATCAAATAAACGCGCTATTTTGAGATTTGCTTGCTTCAGGTTAACTCCTTGCAGGTCAGTCTTCTCCAAGTTTACCCTCTCCAAGTCCGCATTCTGTAGGTTTGCCCCTCTCAGATTTGCTATACTCAAGTCCCATACCCCTAATAGTCTAGCTTGTCTCAGATTTACGCCTTGTAGGTTTGCCATACTTAATCCTGTCCCTATCAACTCTGCTCCTTGGAGGTTTGCTTCTTCCAGGTTTGCTCCCTCCAAAAATGCTTCTGATAGATCAGCGTTTCTTAAGTTTGCGCCTCTCAAATTCACCTTTCGTAAATTTATACCAAACAAATATGCTCCTTGGAGGTTTGCTTCTTCCAGGTTTGCTCCCTCCAAATCTGCTTCTGCAAGATAAGCTTTTCTTAAGTTGATTTTTTGAAAATTTCTTTTTCCCTCGGCATACAACCTCAGAAATTTATCAACATTTGTCTCTGGTGCAAATCCTTTTTTCATATATTTCTCCTTTTATATTTATAAAAATCGCTTTATCTATCATATAAATCTTCTCTACGAAACGTGAAATTATCAGCAACTAAACCCACAGGATAATCTGAACATTTAAACCTTTTTGCTTGATTTTTCGCTGCTAATTGCTCTGGTTTAACACTTTCATTAAGAACTATCACTACTTGATATTCCCCTGCGGGGATATCTGGAGGTAATTGCACTGTAATTTGTCGCTCTGGGGTAACATTCACAACTGTTTCTATTGTTTTCATTACCTTTTATCCTCAACAATATCTACTAAACTAAATCTTACTTTTTTTAGTCCATAAAGTCAATTAAATATCCAATAACCCATATCGTTTTTGCAAAGCCAATAACTTCATCCTTGCTTCCCCAGCATTATCAGCTAAATCAGCAAACTCCACAAACCGTCGTAATTCCTTTTTTAATAAATTCCGTTCCACTTCAATAGTTTCTCTATCCAAATCTGGCGGTAAAACAATCATATCAAAAATCGTTGCCCGTTCCTTCCCAGGGTGAGGACGCAAAACTCGTCCCCGACGTTGGATAAATTGCCGGGGATTTCCTGAACTTGATAAAATGACTGCGGTTTGAATTGCGGGAATATCCACACCTTCATCTAAACACCGAATTGCGACTAAACCCTGTAATTCTCCACTTTCAAATTGACAACGTAAAGTTTCCCTTTCCTCCAAAGAAGTCTCTGCTGTATAGGTACTGATTTTATAACCTAATTCTCCTCCCAAAAGTTGAGAAACAGCTTTGAGTTGACGTAAAGAGTAACGTTGTCCAATTTCTTGAGAACCATCACTACAATAAAATAATGTGTGGGTAGTTTCTCGACGACTTTCCATTAACTCTTGTAAGGCTATTAATTTATTTTCCGCAGTCCCAATTAATCGCGCCCTTTGCATTAATAATGATTTAATATCTTCGTTTTCTTCAAAATCTCCTACTTCTCCCATATCTCGTTCTCGATAAAGCAAAGAACGTCCAATTCTTTTAGTTAATTTTAAATAGGCTATACTCTCAGTTTCCGTTAATTCTACTAATATTGGATGATAATTATAATGTACTAACGCACCTTGAGAAATTGCATCCTGTAAATTAAATTCAGGTTGGAGAACTGGACCAAAATAATCTAATAAAGATTGTGTTCCCCCGTCATCAAAATATCTTTCCGGTGTGGCTGATAAAGCTAGACGTAAACCGACTTTTCGGGGTAAACTTTCTTCTAACTTAGGTGCGCCTAAATTGTGTGCCTCGTCGCCAATAATCAGAGTTTTCGGCGGAAAATATTTAAGTTGTGTTTGAAAACCAGCACCAATTAAAGTAGAGTTAGTGGTAATTACAGTCACGAAATCTTGAGAACCAGAACACAGATTGTAGATTTGTGTAGAAAGTTGACCTTGCCAACTGCGTAAATTATCAAATGCTAAAATCGGCTGTAAGTTAAATTTCTCACATTCCCTAGCCCACTGGGTAACAAGATGACGATAAGGACACACCACCAACAAAACTTGTAAACCAATTTGCTGGTACAATTCACAAGCGATCGCTAATGCAGTAATAGTCTTACCACTACCAGTAGCCATTTTTAACGTCCCCCTACCATGATTAGCAAACCAGCTAGTCACAGCCTGACGTTGATATCCCCGCAATTGCAGAGATAAAGGCATTTTCGGACATCCCGGTAATGATTTATTAACTTGATAACTGCCTTTTTTCTCCCCCACGTAAGGTAACTTGAGTTTAAAAGTAGGCAATTTCTGGACTGCATTTCGCGTTAAGTACATAAATTTGCAAATTGGTAATTGGTAATTATCGGTAGGGGTTTAGCACTGCTAAACCCCTACAGTCTATAACTGACATATTCTAGTTATAATTACGCCAAATACCAACTAAAGAACCTTGCACCTCTACTTGCATTGCCGATACTTCTATGGGATGATAATTAGGATTTGCAGGTTTGAGAGTGACAAGATCATCATGGCGATAAAAACGTTTTAAAGTTGTTCCGTGTCCTTCCACCCTTGCAGCGACAATAGTTCCATTTTTTAACTGATTGGGTTCAGCTACAGGACGCAAAAATACTACATCACCATCTGCTATTAAATCTTCAATCATACTATCCCCAGCGACCCGTAAAGCATAACTTTGAGGAGGTAATGATAAATTAGCCAAATCTAAATGTTCTACCGCATCTGTAAACGGTTCTATCAAACCACCTGCCGCAATAGTTCCT
The DNA here is from genome assembly GCA_031376645.1 of Dolichospermum sp. OTE_75_concoct_329_sub. GTDB lineage: Bacteria > Cyanobacteriota > Cyanobacteriia > Cyanobacteriales > Nostocaceae > Dolichospermum. The sequence goes on from JANMEE010000263.1 coordinate 4,790, forward strand.
AAAATTGGTACACCTTGTTTAGGAGGATGAAGGATGCGAAGAGTTCTAGCCCTCCCTTCATTCCAGCCAATATAACCCTTGTTGCGTAGATGTTCCAAGCGACTTTGAATGGGTGCAGGAGATTTCAAATCCATTCCTTGCATCATTTGGCGAATCGAGGGAGAATGTTGATTCAACCTGATATATTCAACCAACCATTCATATAGTTCTTTTTGAGGATCTGTGAGCCGTTCCATAATTTTTTCACCGAAGTAAATAATAAATGCCCATAGAACATTGGTACTACAAAAATCTTCCTTTAACAAGCTTTAATTAAATATTCATGATAATTGGGTAACTGATAATGAGTAACGTAAGTTGCTAAACAGGTAACAGATAAGAATTTCATCAATTACCAATTACCAATTACCAATTACCCATTACCCATTACCAATTACCAATTACCAATATGTTATTCTGCCCCTAAAACACTTGCAAGTAAGGCTTTTTGAGCGTGTAGACGATTTTCTGCCTGATCCCAAACCCGTGATTGTGAACCTTCAATTACTTCTTCCGTAATTTCTTCACCACGATGGGCTGGTAAGCAGTGTAAAACAATTGCTTCTGGATCTGCAAGACTTAATAATTGTTCAGAAATTTGATAGGGTTGGAAAACAGGAAAACGGTTATCAGCTTGGGTTTCTTGTCCCATACTTGCCCAAACATCAGTGTAAAGTACAGATGCACCTTTGGCTGCGGCTTCAGGATCATGAGTCAGGATAACTTCAGTTTTTTTATTGGCTATTTCCCGAGTTTTTTCCACAATTTCCGCATCTGGGGCATATCCTGACGGAAAAGCTATTCTCACATTCATTCCCACCAAAGCGCAACCCAACATCAGGGAATTAGCGACATTATTCCCATCACCGACATAGGTTAATGTTAAACCTGCCAAAGTCCCAAACTTTTCTTGAATGGTCATTAAATCAGCTAATATTTGACAAGGGTGTTCTAAATCTGTGAGAGCATTGATCACCGGAATCTTCGCATATTTAGCAAAAGTTTCCAACTCCTGTTGAGCAAAGGTGCGAATTGCTAAAACATCCAAATAACGATCTAACACCCTAGCTGTATCCTGGATAGGTTCTCCACGACTCACCTGAGTGACATTGGGATGAAGATCAATTACCTGTCCACCCAGTTGGTACATTGCTACTGTGAAGCTGACTCTAGTGCGTGTTGAAGCTTTGGAGAACAATAAACCTAGAACCTTATTACAATGCAACTTGAGTTTTCCCGACTTGAGTTGAGTGGCTAATTCCAGAAGTTCTTGCAGTTCCCCAGAACTTAGATCCGCTAAACTTAATAAATCTCTGCCTATCAATGCTGTCATGCTTGATTGTTTATAAAAAACTGTACCAAATATTTTTGCATCAATCTACAACATGAGGGCTAGTTTTACCTATTTTTGGCAACCAGAAAAATATTTTGTTTACCCTCTAGACAAATCATATCCCTATGCTATAATATGTAATCGGTGGGCAAATAAAAATGTCCTAACCAAAATCGCCAGCATAGCACAGTGGTAGTGCATCCGACTTGTAATCGGAAGGTCGTAGGTTCAAATCCAACTGCTGGCCTTACTTTGTATTGTCCCTCTCACAAACGACTCCATCGATGTCAACGATGACTAATAGTCGTTATCGCTCACATTTCGCTCAAACCCTAATATAGCACTGGTAAACTGAGCGAACAACTAGTATTTTCTTACTACAGTAGCTTTGTACTAGATTTACTTATAAATATATTGCTTTACCATTTATATATAGCTAAACTACTGAGCCCGTGTAAGCGCGCTTGCCTACTTGAGTTAAATTCCGGCAACTGTGGCTTT
>JANMEE010000054.1:0-50040 GCA_031376645.1 Dolichospermum sp. OTE_75_concoct_329_sub
CTTGAACGGGTTTGCTGGTTCCCGGGATTATATCCATTCAAAAATCAGCATTTAAATACCACAGTGAATAAATTCACTCGTGTCGCTTCCCTCTCAGGGCTAAAGCCACTGAGTTTCCCGCATACCGCGAGGTTTTATGAATTATAGAAAGAATTAGGTGAACAGAAAAAACCAAAATATGTAACGAAAAGTAAAATATCCCAAAACCTCTTTTGGAGTTCCCTGTTCCCTTGTCATAACGACAATTTTTAACCCCCACCTACTTAGGAGAAAAGATTTTGACTAGTTCATTGACACCTAAAATCACATCAACAGTGGAACTGAAGGCAAGTTACAATATTCCTGTTGTCTTAGTTCTGATTGCTATTCCCGTACTGTTGATACAACCTTGGGTAGGAGGAATATTGACGTTACTGGGTTTGTTTTTGATGTTGCAAGCTGTAACACTGCGCTTTCAATTTACTGCTACCGATTTTGATCTTTATAGAGGAGAAAAGTTAATTCGGCGTTTTCCTTACCAAGAATGGCAAAACTGGCGGATATTCTGGAACCCGGTGCCCATTTTGTTTTATTTTAAGGAAATTAACAGTATTCACTTTTTGCCAATTTTATTTGACTCCAAAACCTTAAAATCTTGTTTAGAAGAACGTTGTCCACGAATTGATTAGGTTTTATCAATTATGTTTCGCGCAATCTCTCTTAGAGATCCCATTCACGTAGCGTGCCGTAGGCATAGGGTAGGAGCAAAGGTAAGAGTTTTGAACATTAAAGTCAGAAAATTTCATACTGAAGATTTAGATTATTATTTATGAACCCAGAAGAATCCTCGCAGCCAGAACCAATAGATGAATGGTTGGAACAAGTAGAAGTACAATCATTTGCAGATGAACTGCCTGAAAACCCATCTGCTGATTTAGAATTACAAACTGAAGCATCTACACCAGCTATTATTCAGATAACGGAAAATCCACTATATACACAACTAGAAGAAAAAGTAACCCATTTGCAGCAATTGGAAGCAGATTTAAAAGCGGAAATTGCCCAATCGGAAACTACTTATGCAACTCTTCAAAGTCAAGTTAGTGTTACTCAAACTGCACTTTCACAAGTTGTTCAAGAGTCATTATCACAGTTAGAACAACGCAAACAAGCTTTACAAATTTCTGTAGAACAACTCGAACGTCGTCAAGAACGGATTCGCAATGAAATGCGGACTACCTTTGCGGGAACATCTCAAGATATAGCAATTCGGGTACAGGGTTTTAAAGACTATCTCACAGGCAGTTTACAAGATTTGGCATCAGCAGCGGAACAAATGCAGCTTGTACAACCTGTGAAAGAACGGGAAAAACCAGCACCCAGAGAAGCGAAACCTGTTAAAGAACAATCCGAAATGCCACAACTTGGCCAGCAGCAGTTTCAGGATACTACTAAAAAAATCCGTCGCTTGCTTGACCAATACCGCAACCAACCAGATTATTATGGACCACCCTGGCAGTTACGCCGGACTTTTGAACCAATTCATGCAGAAAAAATTTCCAATTGGTTGTTTACGTTAGGTGGACGGGGTGCTTTGCGGACAATGGGTAGCCGCTTACAAAATATTTTAATTGCTTCGTCGGCAATTTCGATATTGCATCAATTATATGGCGACCGTGTGCGAACTCTAATTTTAGCCAATACACCGGAACGTTTAGGCGAATGGCGGCGGGGTTTACAAGATTGTTTAGGTATCGCTCGTCCTGATTTTGGACCTGATAGAGGAGTGGTATTGTTTGAAGCTCCCACAGCGTTAGCTCAGAAAGCAGAGAGATTAGTTAAAGCCAATCAAATGCCTTTAATTATTATTGATGATTCTGAGGAACAAATCAGTTTGGCTTTGCTACAATTCCCTCTGTGGTTAGCTTTTGCTCCTGACCCGAAAACTATGAAAGATCGGGATTTTGATGATGATTTTTAATTAGTTATTAGTTAGTGAGATCCCCGACTTCTTCTAGAAATTCTCTCATGTAACAAATAACTTATCGTAGAAGTCGGGTATCTGTTCATTTTTGAGAACAACTAACAACTGACAAACTTATGTTTATGTGGTTAACTTTGTGTGGAGTGGTGGTTTTAATAGCTTACTTATTTGGTTCTTTTCCGACTGGATATATTGCCGGTAAGCTATTAAAAGGAATTGATATTCGAGAAGTTGGTTCTGGTTCAACAGGGGCAACTAATGTTTTGAGAAATTTGGGCAAAGTACCTGGAGCATTTGTATTATTAATTGATGCTTTAAAGGGAGTATTAGCAATAAATCTAGCTTATGCTTTATGTAATCTTGTACCCGTTCAAAATTTAATTCCAGCAAATATCAATATTGAAATTTGGCAACCTTATTTAGTCACATTAGCTGGATTTGCTGCCCTTTTAGGACATAGTAAATCAATCTTTCTTGGCTTTACAGGTGGTAAATCTGTGGCTACTGGTGTGGGAATTTTATTAGCTATAAGTTGGCAAGTAGGATTATCAACATTAGGAGTTTTTGCTGTCGTATTTGCCATTTCCAGAATTGTGTCTTTAAGTTCAATTGCTGGGGCTGTAGCTGTTTCGATTTTAATGGTAATTTTCCAGCAACCGTTAGCCTACATTCTTCTTGGTCTTGCTGGCGGTTTATATGTAATTATCCGTCACCGTGCTAATATTGAGCGATTAATTGCGGGTACAGAACCGAAAATTGGGCAAAAGGTAGAAACAGAAGAAAATTCAAATTTAACAATTCAAAATTAACAATTCAAAATTAGCAGCTACAACTTTACCTAAGAGGATATTTTAAAAGTTTTCAAGGTATAAATTAACCCCTCTTGTAAACCTCTCCCCTATAAGGAGAGAGGCTTTAAAATCCCCATTCCCTTGTAGGGAAGGGGGGTAGGGGGGTTATGTTTTTAGTTTTATTTAATACTTTATGGCTAACGCCACGCTATGCCTGATGCCTCCGGCTCCCGCAGGGATACGGCACACTTCGTGAACGCTATCAAACACCTTCTAACTTAGGAGGTTCATTGAACGCGGATAAACGCAGATAAACGCAGATAAAAATGTGTTAATCAATGAATTTTAGAATTCTGTGCAGTATGTTTAATCGCTAATGGGTGCAATACTAATAAAAAGTTGCAGAGACGTTCAGGCTGAACGTCTCTTAACTAAGATTCTATTAAGGAGCTAAAGCGTTACCACGAATCAAACTACCAATGGTTTTGGCAGTGATTTTTAGTTGGGTAAAGGGGTTAGCGGGAACTACAGTTTTATAAAGGTAACTATCAAAAGTTAGCTTTTGTACATCCAAATCATCACACATTTCTACAAATGCTTCACGGGTAGCATCGGAACGATAGAAGACGTTTTGGAGAATGTCTAATACTTTGTAGGTGAGTCCGTATTTCTTATCCCAACGCTTTATATATACTTTGAGGTCGCGTTCTGTGGGAATCCGCGCCCCACCGTTAGCGGCTTCTACGATGGCTTCAGCGCACATTCTGCCGGATTTGGCAGCAAAGTAAATACCTTCACCAGAAGACTTGGTAACATAACCAGCGGCATCTCCTACCAAGGCAATCCGTCCAACAACGCGACGAGGACGGGGATGTTCAGGAATGGGGTGAGCTTCTACTCTAATAATTGTACCACCGGCTAGTTTTTCGGCAGCACGAGCGCGAATACCTGCTTGTAATTGTTTGATACTGGTTTTGTTGACGTGCATTGTACCAGTACCTACTGCAACGTGATCATGTTTGGGGAATACCCAAGCGTAGAAGTCAGTAGAAACATCATCGCCAACGTACATTTCGGCGAGTTCGTTGTAATAGGCCATTTTGTCTTGGGGGAGACGAATCCGTTCTTGGAAAGCGATCGCATAATTGTAGTCCCCAGCATCCATATCCTTAGCAACGCGGGAATTTGCGCCGTCTGCACCCACGATTAAATCCACCTTTAGGGTTTTAGTAACGCCCTGTACACCTTCTCCTGAATGGTCAACGTAATGGATTGTATAGGGGTCGCTATTATTACCAGGAATATCAATTTTATGAACAGTAGCGTTAATTAAATTCGTACCTAATTTTACCGCTCTGTCGCGCAAGAAGCCATCCAGCACTTCTCGACGGCACATTCCTATATATTCATCTTCATTTATCAAATTGATATCAACCTCACGATTAGAGGGAGAAATCATTTTCATTTTCCGTACCCGACGGTCAATAATTTCTGGTGGTAAGTCAAACTCCTGCACCATGCACAGGGGAATAGCACCCCCACAAGGTTTGACGTTATCTAATTTCCGTTCAAACAAATAAGTTTCAATTCCAGCTTTAGCTAGTGTTTCAGCAGTGCATGAACCCGCAGGACCAGAACCAACAACAGCAACCCGTAGTGTCAAAGGTTTTCTCCCAATTATAAATATTTTCCCAAAGTATCCTATCACGGACTTTTGTCCGAAATCCCGCTTGCGGTTCAGGTTTTGACAGAAATACAATATTCCTTAACATTTCGACATAAAAACTACATATTTTGGATCTTATGGGTAAATATTAATCAATGGTAACTAGAAGAATAACTAATTATTCATATGCAAGTTTCTGTATTTGATAGTTTTTCCCGTCAGATCAGCATCACAGCAATTACAGGATATCAAAGATACATTTCTCCCCACAAAGGGTTTAAGTGCGCTCATCGTGTGTTACATGGGGGAGAATCCTGTTCCCAATATGTAAAGCAGGTAATTACTAACAATGGATTAAAGACTGCGTTATTAGAAATGAAACAAAGGTTTAAAGCGTGCAAACAAGCAAATCACATTTTGCACTCACAGATGGAAAATCCCGAATTACCAAAAGAAAATGCAGAAACAGAAAGTAATAAAACAGCACCCATAAAAATGCCTTCAAATCGCTCATTCTTTAATAATGACAGCACTAACTGTATGGATTGTGCAGATTTAAGTTGTAATTGTGTTGAATTATCAAATATAGTTCCTGATTGTAGTATTGTTCATTGTAATTCCCTAGATTGTGGTGCTTTAGATTGTAGTTCCCTAGATTGTAGTGCTTTAGATTGTGGAGGATGTAGTTGGTAAGGATTTAAAACAGCAAATCTTAGATCAATAAAAGACAAGATTTAAATTAAGAATTAAGTAGATTTTAAGCCTAATTCCTAATTTCTAAATTATTTGTCTTCCTGCATACTTCTAACAATTTTTGTGACTATTTTCCTGGGAATAAACCGTACACATTTGGACATAAGTTTATTCATAAACCCAGGAATAATAATTACTTTACCCCTCATTAAAGCATCATAACCCATCTGAGCTACTGTTTCCGCATCCATCATATTTTTACCTTTAAGCATTTTAGAATCAGCCATGCCGCTTCTTTCATGAAATGCTGATACAGTAGAACCCGGACAAAGAACTGTTACAGTTACACCCGTACCTTCTAACTCATTAGCAATAGCTTCTGAAAAAGATAATATATAGGCTTTAGTAGCAAAATAAACCGCCATTAATGGACCTGGTTGAAAAGCGGCAGCAGAAGAAACATTTAAGATTTTCCCAGAACCTTGTTTAACCATTTGTTTGAGAAACAACTTGGTTAAATGAGTTAAACAAACTAAATTTACCTGTAACATTTCCAGTTCGGTACTGAGGTTAGTTTCATTAAATAATCCATGATTTCCAAACCCGGCATTATTTACTAAAATATCAACCTTAATTCCAGCTTCTTGTAACTCCGTAAAAATTTCTTCTGGAGATGTGGATATAGATAAATCTTTGATAATAGGTTTAACAGAAACCCCAAACTCTTCTTGAAAGTCAACAGCTATTTTGGTAAGTTTTTCACCTACCCTATCTACCAATACAAGGTTGTAATTTTCATGAGCAAAAATCCGGGCTAACTGATAACCAATACCATTGGCTGAACCCGTAATTAAAACCGTTTCTTGACATTTTACGTTCATTTTAAAAAAGTTAATTAGTTGGAATTGGCACGGATAAACCGTGCCAAAACCATTAGGCAAGAGTTAAGAAACCAGTTTGCACTAAATAGGATGTATAAGTCATCAACAATTGAGAATCAATAGGAGGACAAACAATAGAACTACCGTTTAGTGCTTCTAGAGTTTCTTCACAACTAATAATTGGTCTTCTAGCTTGTAAATACAAATCAGGAATAGTGATTTGTTCATCAGACCAACGTTCTAGTAAGAAGGGACGCAACGTATATAAAGGATTGTCTTGAGATGTGACATTATTAATTAACTCTGCTTGCCATTCTTCGTAGGGAATCATCTTCAATGAAAATCCAAAAGAACGCACCCAATCAACCAAAGATTTTAAGGAAGCAGGTTGAGGATGTTGTAAGTGAAAAGCTTTACCTACAGATGTTTCTTGTCGAGAAAGATAAACAACAGATTTGCTCACATAATCAACAGGAGACATATCCAACATATAATCTACATCAGGAAAAGATCCCATTTGTAGACAACCTTTAATCATCAAATTGATAAAGTCATGGGTATTACAAATCCCAGTTTTGCTATCTCCAGAAATTAAAGGAGGTCGGTGAATAGTGATAGGTAATCCTCGACTACCAGCAATTTTTACTAATTTTTCTGACACCCATTTAGTTTGGGAATAACCGAGAAAAATACCTTCCCAATCATCAAAACTATCCTGTTCTTTAACTACCTGACCAGCATAGGCACTTGATTCAAATACAGCAACACTAGAAACATAATGAACTGGCTTAACTTTAGTTTGACAAGCTAAACGCAAAACTTCCTGTGTTCCTAAAACATTAGCTGTTTTTAATGCTGAGTAAGGATAAACATAATTGAGTAAAGCTGCACTATGATAAATAGTATCAATATTAGCAGCTAGACTTTCAAATTGTTCTGTACCAATCCCTAAATGTGGCTGTGCTAAATCACCAATAATGGGGATAATGCGGCTACTATATTGCTCTTGCCAAATTCCATATTGTTGCAAATTATTTTCTAATTTGCTTTTACCTTCTTCTACATTACTAGCACGGACTAAGCAATAAAGAGTTGCTTCAGATACTTCTAGCAATTCCTTGATGATAAAAGCCCCTAAATAACCCGTTCCACCGGTTAAAAAGATATTTTTGGGGTTAGTGATAAAAACTATATTACCTACAGGTTGAATAGTAGGGTCTAGGACAGCTTCCGCAGCTAAATCTAGAAAAGGAACAGCAAAAGTAACAGGAGTATTTGTCCCTGAACTTGCATCTTTTCCTTGAGAATCATCAGTTGATTCTTCCGACAACCGTTGAGAAAGGGCTGCAATATTGGGATAATGCCAAAGTAAAATAGGAGATGGTTTAAATCCTAGTAATTCTTCTAATTTACTAATGATCATCATGGCTTGAGCAGAATCCAAACCATAATTTTCTAAATTTTCATTAACATCAATTTCTGTGGTTTCTACTCCGACAACTTCCGCGAGATGAGAAACTAGAAATGATTGAATACTTTCAGCATTATAAGACTGTTTTAAACTCATTTTTACTTCTCCAATATAGAAGGAATTGGTTGATATTGACTGTAATAAGCAGGCATTTGCAAACCCTGCATTTTTAAACTGTGGCTGCGATATAAAAACCCAGCCCCTTTCATAATTTGGTTGGCAACATCAACAACATGACGATGATTAGGTTCTGACAAATATGAACCACGTACCCAGTCATTGAAGCCACCCATAGCTGGTCCACACCAAATTTGATAATCAACTTCCCGACCTTTTTCACCCGTGCTAGACCAGCGGGAAGATAATCCTAAATACCAACGAAAGATTACAGCCATTTTCAGTTTAGGATTGTTAACAGCTTTCCCCAATTTTTCAGGATTCTTTTGGGATAAATAAGCCGCTGCACCTTCCCAAACTTCTGCAAGACTTTTACGGAAAATTTGTTTTTCTAACTTATCTTTTTCTGCTTGAGGAATCTGTTCAATAGAGTCGTAAGTGCGATATAATTCATACAATTTTTGCGCTCGCATGGGAAACATTGTCCCCCGTTTGAGAACTTGCAATTTGACTCCCATTTCAAACATATCGGCTGCGGGAGCCATTGTCATATCTGCCATTTCTGCTTGTGCTAACAACTTTTTAGTATGTTCACAAGCACCAGATTCAACACAAGATTGATTAATTGAACCTGTCATTATATAAGCAGCACCCATCATAAAACCAGCTAAAGCTGATTCTGGTGTACCAATACCTCCAGCTACTCCGATTCTAATAGGAACTGAGTAATTATATTGAGCTTGAATTTCATCTCTAAGCGCAATAATTGAAGGTAATAAACATACTAAAGGACGATTATCTGTATGACCACCAGAGTCAGCTTCAACAGTAATATCATCAGCCATTGGCACTTGACTGGCTAAGTTAGCTTGTAATTCAGTAATTAATCCTTGCTGAATTAATTCTTTGAGAATTCGTTCTGGTGCCGGTTGCAAAAATTTAGTAGCAACTTCCCGACGGGAAACTTTAGCTATTACCTTATTTCTGATATCAATTTGGTTAGCTGCATTCAATCTTAACCCAGCAACTCGATAATAAACAATATTAGGAGTTAAGTCTAAAAATGCTGATGCTTCTACAGTTCTGACACCATATTTCAGATATAAATCTACAGCCCGGCGTTCAATAGCTGGTTCGTTAGGACTGTGAATTAAATTGAATGCGTAGGGACCATTAGGTAATGCTTGTTGAATAGTATTAATTGCAGTTTCTAACCTTTCTGGAAGTAAACCACCTGCACCAAAGGAACTTAAAATTTTCTCTTTTCCTAGGGCGATTACCATTTCTTCCGAAGCAATACCACCAGCCATTGCTCCTGTCATATAGGCATATTTTACACCATAAGCAGCAAGAAAACTAGGGTCGCCAAGTTGTTGTAATCGCAGGGGTGGCAGTGATATTAAAAGTTCTGCTTGTCCAGATGAATCAGTATCACTAAATGCTAAATAACCATCATTAGTAGCACCAATTTTCCCAGCTATTTTAATGAGATAACAAGGTTGATCTAATGTTAAAAGTTTCTCTTTGATAGCACTTTTCTCAAAGCTAACACAATCTAATGAACCTTTCCAAACTTGGTTTTGATGATTACAGGTAAAAAAACCAAGTCCGTTATCATGTTTATTTAGTACCGTCTCGATTGTTGTCACGGTAATTATTCCTCAATTTATCAATAATAGATGTGAAATGGAAGTAAGAATTCAGGAGTATGGCTTACACCACGCTGCGCTATCAGGAGTAAGAAGAAATTTGATATACCAAGGAATTCCAAAGAAGAAGGAAAAAATGTCTTTCATTCTTTCTTATTTCTTCTTTATTCTGAACTCCTGACTCCTGACTCCTGAATTCTTACAAGATTATTTATCTTCGTTGAGTAGGTTTTGAGCGCAAGCTAATTGTAATTGAATAATTTCGCTCATTTGCTGACTAAAATCTTGTCTGGCTGTTAAGAAACTTGTGTGCATTTTAGTTAATTTGGCAGTGTTGTTACTCAGTTTTTGATACTGAGAAATTTTTAAATCATTCATGCTAACTTTTTCACCAGATTCTTGATTTATATTTTGCTTGAGGATTTTAGCTGACTCAAAGAATTTTAGTTTCTTTGACAATTCCAAACCGTTCTCCATGATAGTTTTCATGGTATTTTTTGCTAGTTTAGGTTGGGGTTTGGGATAAATCTCTGTGGGGGCTATTTTCTCCGATGTTTGTAGGGAATTGATAATTTTATACTCTTGATGAGTAAAAATTGTTTGTGGCTTTTGATTAGCAAAAACTTGTCGATTTTCTGCATTTAAAATTGCAGAAGTCATGGAATTACCACCTAATGTAACTGTCCTCAGTGCAGCTTTTTTCTGTTGTGTATTTTCTGAGGATAAGTTATACAAAGGAGTTAGATTCAAATTTACTTGATGACTCAATAGTTTTGCTAATGCTTTAATTAGGGAACTATGGTCATCTGTGCCGCGTCGGTTTAGGGATACGGTAAGATGTTCTTGATTACCCAGATTTTTATCTATCCAGCGTGAACAAATACCACCAGCACCGGCTTCAATAAAGATTTTTGCTCCGTCAGCATAGACGCGATCAACTAAGCGCGGAAAGTCGAGTTGTTGACATAATCCTGTGGCAATATTGTGAGCAATTTGTTTGCTATCAAGTTCAATTGATTGATATTCAGCAGCAGAATAAAACTTAACTCCGGGGATTTTTTGCGCTGGTATAGTGTATAGTTTTTCCAATTCTTGAGACTCTGATTTCATTGCTTGACAATGAATTACATGATCAAAAGGAGCAGGAAAAGAATTACAACCCAGGGTTTTAATCACTCGTTCACAAGCTGCGGGATCTCCAGCAATTAATACTTCTTCTGGTGTATTAATTTGTGTTAGGTAAACGCGAGTTTCATTTTTTAAACATTCTCTGACTTGTTCAGGACTAGCCATAAGAACGTAGTTACTCCACAATTTATTTTCTGAATTTGTGGAAGTTTTTGTTAGTCCCCAATACTCACGGACAGCGTTTTTGGAACCTGATAATCTATCTCCAAATAATGCTGATGAATTAAAAGTGTGACTAACTTCATAAAAATTGCTCCATACTCCTTGAGCAACCATCATGCTAGTTTCACCTAAACTATATCCAAAGATATATTTGGGTTTAATTTGAAAATCCTCGGTAATAATTGTGGAGATTAATCTAGTAAAAAGCACTTCTGCTTCAAACATTGCTAATGAATCAGCCAACAATTTCTTTTCTAGAGTTTCTAATTGTCGAGTTGATAATTTACTTAAACTTCTAGGAAATACCAGTTTTTCAACATCTGCTGCTCGTTCGTCAAGACTTTTGATAATTACATCATCTAAAACTTTAGGAAATAGCCGGAAAAGACTCCGACCGATACCCAGATAAGTATTAACAGCAGCCGGATAAACAAAGGCAATTTCTCCATCTTTACCTAGTGGTTTGGGTGTGAAATAACTACCTATGGGAGTTTGCCAATCTTTACCATTTGCAAAGGCATTAGTTACACCTTTTTTCGCTGAATTAATTTCCTTAATTAATTCTTTTTGGTTACGTCCAGTGAGAGAAAGTGTATATTTGCTGTCAGAGTTTTGTTGAAATTTAACAAAGGTTTGACTAGCAATATTTTTGAGAGAATCAGCATTTTCAATTGTTTGTTGCAAATGATCCAATGCTACTAATAAGCTAGACTGATCATCTGCTGCAATGGGTAACAAATGCAAAGGTCTTGATTCTAAGTATGTGCTAATGCGTTCTGGTTGTTGGATTTCTTCTGATAAGATGACATGAGCAAAAGAACCATCACAACCAATACTATTAATCGCCGAAATTCGAGATTTGACCTCTTTTTGCAAGAACCAAGGTCTAGATTCCGTCGCAACATAGAAAGGACTACCTTCCCATACTTGCGGTGTTTTAACACCAGACCAATTAGGAGTTCCTGGAATATATCTGTGATAAATACTCAGTGCAGTTTTAATTAAACTGGCAATTCCTGACGCAACAAAGGTATGACCAATATTAGATTTAACGCTACCTATAGCGCAGTGTAAACCATCTCCAACTTGCGGATAAGCTTGGAGGATACCGTTAATTTCGGCTTCGTCTTCTGCGGGAATACCACTAGCGCAGACTTCTAAATAGTTGACTTTTGTGGGTTCAATCCCTGCTTGTTGAAAAGCCTGTTGACAGACTTGAGTAATGGTATTGCTATCTACAGCCATTGAGGGAGATTGACCAATGCTAATACCATCAATTACTGCATAGATACGTTCCTTATTGTTTAATGCCGTATCATGACGTTTGAGAACAACTGCACCGGCACCTTCTCCCACATTCCAACCATTAGCTTTTTCATCAAAACTTAAAGTATTGACTCCTGTATTAATTTTTCCAAATTGACTTCGCAGTAATACATTTTCTACACCTCCTGCTAAGTCAACAGCACCGACAACTACAGCATCTACTTCATTAGTATCAAGTAGCATTTGCGCGAGTTCTAAAGCTTTAAAAGCGGCAGTTTCGACGGCACTAATTGTAAAAGATGGCCCGGAGAAATTCCATAAAGAAGAAATCCGACTGGCCATAATGTTGGTAACGTAACTGAGATATTCACTAAGTTCAACTTGATTGTGAATACTATCTTGAACAATGCCTTCTAATTGTTGAATTTTTTCTGGTGATAAAGCAATTTCTGCACCATTCAAACCATCTTTAATTTGCCAAGATGAATTCCATCTTTGCTGTAGTTGGTGTACAGATAATTCTGTATCTGCGGCGATAATTACCGCTACATTACTATTAGGTGAAATATTCGCATCTTTGAGGGCGCGGTCAGCAACTCTTAATAATAAAAGTTGTTGAGAGTTGATTTTTTCAACTTCATTAGGAGGTATTTTGTAAGCTAAAGTATCAATTTCAAAATTATCAATATATGCTCCTTGTGGTACTTTTCCAGCTTCTAAACCATACTCTCGCAGTAAAGTTTCTTGCTCATTAATACCATGCCATCTGGATTCTGGCAGAGGAATGAAATGCTGTTTTCCGTCATAAATGCTGCTCTCAAAAGCATCTAATTCTTGACATTCACCAAAGAAGGCATCCATGCCCACAATTGCCATTTTCGCAGTCAGATTTTGCTCAATATTCATTTGCTTACTTCCCCTGTTCTAGAATGATGTGAGAGTTTGTTCCACCAAAACCAAATGCACTTAAAGCTACTCTTTTAGTTTCTTGACTCGGCCATTTAGTAGGCGTTCTGACAATGTTTTTTGGAGAGACAACATTATTTTCAGAACCTATGGGTTGAGTCACATTAATAGTGGGAGGAATAACGCCATGAGACATACTTAAAATTGTCTTGGTTATTCCTACCATGCCCGCAGCAACAAGTAAATGACCAACATTTGTTTTCGTTGAACCTACTAATGGTGCTGCTTGATATGGACTAAAAAAGCCTTCAATGGAGTTACATTCGGTGGTATCTCCCAATAGAGTGCCGGTTGCATGACACTCTAAATAATCAATAGTTTTGGGGTTAAGTTTAGCTTCTGAATAAGCTCTTTGATATGCCAGAGTTTGCCCTTGAGGATTAGGACTAAGAAGATGTTTACCTTTACCATCATTAGATAAACCATTACCACAAATTGTCGCCAGAATTTTATCCCCATCTCTAATAGCATCACTATATCTTTTGAGCATTACCATTCCTATGCCTTCGGAGGTAATTAACCCGCGTGATGACTTGTCAAGAGGACGACTAATACCATTATCGGGATATCCTTGAATCCCAGAAAATAACATTCTGATAAATAATGGATCTGAACAACTAATAGCACCAGCTAACATCAAATCAGCTTTGCCAGATTGTAGATAATGGGATGCTAATTTAATGGCATAAAACGATGAGGAACAAGCAGCATCTATGGAGAAATGAGTTGGAGAAAGAGAGAAGGCTTTGGAAACTATAGCAGCAGGTAAACCTGAAACCATAGCATTGTATGGAGAGACTTTTTGAGAGGTGGATAAACCCCCTAAACGAAAATCTTTTTCCTGTAAAAGTTCACCAATTGCAGGTTCAATATTTTGCTGATAAATAGGAGCAAATAATTGATTAGATGCTTTGGTTGGTAATCCCAGAGTTCCTAAAATGACTCCACATTTTGCCAGTGCAGTTTGATTTCCCCAATAACCACTTTGAACAATGGCTTGTTTGGCAGCGTACAATGACCATTTAAAGGTGTTATCTAAGCTTTCTAAAAATGATGCAGGTAAGTTATACTCATCAGTATCAAAGTTAAAGTTGCGGATAAATCCACCTTTTGAAAAGTAGAATTTTTCCGGTTTACCTTTATTAGAATCGTAGAATATAGCGGGATCTATTCCCAAATCCGCTACAGTTATAGATGATGTGGAATCTTTTTCTTCGGTGAGATTCTGCCAAAATTCTTCAGGATTATTAGCATCGGGAAATAGGCAAGATAACCCGATGATTGCTATTTTTTCCACTTTTGAAATCCTCATTGGGGGATGAGGGAAAGAGATATTTTTTACTCTGTTCCCTATGTTATTTAGGATTTACGCGATTCCCCAATGTTTATGGATTTATGGACGCAGGAGGATAATTAAGAGAAATTAACCACGAAGGAGCGAAGGACACGAAGGAAGAAAAGAAGAAGGAAGAAAAGAAGAAGGAAATTGTAGGTTGGGTTGAGGTAACGAAACCCAACAAGGTTTTGGAATTTAGATTTTTACTTTTTATTTAACATTTTCATTGGCCAAATTACGGCTTTTGCTCCTAGAATTTTGGAGTAAATTTTGCCTTCACGATCATGAATAATGAAGTTGACGGTTGCTCCAGTGTCAGTTTTAGCAATGATTTCACAGGAAACATAAAAGGGGACGTTAAATGGCACTGCTAAATATTGTTCACAGTATGTTAATTGTCCTGGTAAACAAACTTCTTGATGGATATAATTTAACCATAACCATAATGTTTGGGTACTCAAATCAATGATATAAGGGTTGTGCCATTTGACGGGAAATTGTCCTTGTTGTTGAGGCGTGATTTCTTGCCAACAACATTCGGCTGTGAGTTTTTCTGGACTAATATTTAAAACTTTGGTAATTTTCTGGAAAGCAGGTCCATGAAAGAGGGATAAATCACCATTTTGATAAAAGTCTTTGTCTGTGCCAGTGACAATATTATCTTCTCTGAGATCCATTGCTTCATAAATGGGTGCTTCTGGCATATTTTTTACCAGTTTTATCAGAGAACTGAAATGATAATGAGTTTTACCTTCAGGTGTTTTACTCAATATTTTTGTCTGAAATTCTACAAAATCACCATCGCTTTTCGCAATTTCTTTGATTTCGAGAATATGCTCTTTAGCTAGGGTAGAATTAAAGGTAATTCCTTTTAAAACTTTGAAGTCTTGACAACTAAAATATGTATACCCTGGATAAATTTCTTCACAACCATTAACCATCCATGATTTAGCACAGGTAGCGGGTAATACGGGTGATCCTGCAATTGTATGATCATGCAAAAATGGATTTTCTGCTAATGTCATTCGTCGTCTAATTTGATAGCTACGCAGTTCTAAACCTAAAGGAGCAGGTGGTAATTTCATCGGACTACCAATGACAACTTGAGCATCATTACTGTAAAGAGGATGTAGTTCATTAACTAACATTTGTGTCCCCACTTCTATAGGAATAATATCAATTCCTCTTTCTGCAAATGCCTTTTTTAATTGTGGTGTCACCATACCACTATCCCAACCACCCCAGTTAATTGCCACTACATGACAATCAGGATTATATTGTTTCATTAAGTGGGCTGATTTACTCAGAATTTCGTTGGCTATAGCATAGTCACTTTGACCAATATTCCCATAGAAGCCAGTGACGGAAGAAAACAATACTAAATGTTCTAATTGTTGGGGATTAACACAACTGAGGAGATTTTCTAAACCCTGAACTTTAGCTGTGTAAACTTTCTCAAAATCATCTTCTGTCTTTTTCTCAATTAACTTATCTGCTAAGTTACCAGCACCGTGAATAATCCCGGTGATTTGACCAGTTTTTTGAGCTATTTCCTGGAGTTTTGCTTTCAATTTTACGGTATCTGTCACATCAACACTGATATATTCAGCCGTTCCTCCTGCTGCTTCAATAGCTGCTAAGGTCTTCTTAATTTCTCGACTAGAATTAATTTGATTAAATATCTTTTGTACCATTATGGGTGTTGGTTTCTCACCTTGAGAAATCAAGTTTTCCATGATGCGTTTTTTTAAGGCTGAATCTTCTAAACAATCACGAACATATTCTGGTTCTGTGGTAATTTCCGAACGACCTAAAAGAATAAATTTGCAAGGTTGTTGTTGAGCTAATTTAATTGTACATTGAGCAGTGATTCCCTTTGCGCCACCACTGACAACAAAGACAGAAGATGGGCTAACTTGAACAGTTGCAGTCATAACTATGATTTATGTGATTTGTTTGATTGGGATGATTAAATAGTCGGAACTATGATTTTTGTGATTAATTTGATTTAGATGATTTGATTGCTCATAAAAATCACATAAATCAAATTAATCACAGTTTAGAAATTATTTAGCAACTAGGGTTACTCGTCCTTGATCACCATAACCAACTTCACCAATATATCTATTGGAATCATGCAATTCAGCAACAATATATTGGGCAGATTCGTGAGGTCCTAAAGTGGGATTTAGGTCAATTGCTCGGAAAAATACCTGTGGCCATTCCCATCGCAAACTCTTAGTTAAACCAAACAAACCAGCTCCAATCGCACTAAAATTACCTTGATGTCCTAATCCAAATTCACCGTCAAGATGGGCAACTGTGCAGAAACTTGTTCTTCCTTCTAAAGCTGCGGCATTATTCAAAGTTGCTTTCAGGTGTTTAGCTATTAAAAACACTTGTTTAATAATTGCTTTTTCGGCTTCTGGATAGGAAATATGCCCAGGTTTTTCAGGAGTAAATTGAGGATGTAGGTGAATAAATGCCCCAATCGGTCCGTGTTTAGTCATCACACTTTGCAATAATAATTGCAGATGTTGTTCACTCATGTTTGCCAAAGTTACGCGGGTAACACCTACGGGTAATGGCAATTGCTCGGAAACTAACGATTGGGGGAAACTCACAACTACTATTTTCCAACCTTGTTCTATCAGTGCGTGGACTAGTTTGGTGGTAGTTAAAGAACCATCATCAGTGATTAAAGCAATGTGTCCTTCTGGTAATTTCGCTTCCCAAAAATCTGGACGTGGTAAGGTTTTGAGTTTAGCTGGACGACGGGGAAGATTGGTTTTGACGATAGGAGGAGGGGTGAGGGGAGTAGGAGGGCGCAGGCCCTGAGGAGGGCGCAGGCCCTGCGCCCCTACGGTTGTTACCGAGTTAACATCAAACTGCGGCTTTTTTTTTTCACCTCCCACCAGTGATTGGAGGTAGTTAACGATTTGTCCGATTGTCCGTAGGTCGCCTAATTCTTCTATATTTGGTTTGGGTAAGTCGGGATATGCTTCCTGCATTGCTCCCAGTATTTCTACCCGTTTGATGGAATCTATGCCTAAGTCGGCTTCCATGTCCATGTCCAGTTCTAGCATTTCCACTGGATAACCTGTTTTTTCACTGGTGATATTTAACAGGGTTTGTCCTAAATCTTGGTACTGGGGACTGGGGACTGGGGATTGGGGACTGGAAACTGGTTCTGGTATTACTTCCTCTATCACTTGTGTTTGGACTTGAGGAATCATCACTGGTTCAGGTATTACTTCCTCTTTCACCTCTACACTGTCACCTGTCACCTGTAACCTGTCACCTGTTCCCTGTCCTTGCAGATATTCGACAACTTGACCAATGGTGCGTTTTTCTGCGAGTTCTTCAAGGTTAGGTTTGGGTAAATTAGGGTATAACTCTTGCAATCCTCCCAGAATTTCTACTCGTTTAATAGAGTCAATTCCTAAGTCTGCCTCCATATCCATATCGAGTTCTAGCATTTCGATAGGATAACCAGTTTTTTCGCTAGTAATACTTAATAGGTTGTTAGCTAGATCATCCAGATTCAGATTGCTGGTTACAGGTTCTGGTTCGGGAAGAAATGCAACTACAGGAGCAATTGGTTCTGGAGTTGGTTCGGGAATAAATGCAACTACAGGAGCAACTGGTGCAGCAATTACAGGTTCTGCAACTTTTACGACAGGGGGAATATTTGCTTCTACAAATTGAACTTTTGGCTCAATTACTGGTAACGGTTGAGGAGGAATAATGTTAACGTTAGCAGCACTGGTATTTACAGATATCCCTTCTTGGGTATCAGAAATCAGTTGAGAATATTCTTCTTGAATGAGTTGGAAAAAGTGTTTGGTATATTCTACTTGTTCCCGCAGATATTGTTCATGAATGCGGAGGGTTTCACCTTGTTGGGAATGAAACTGCATCATGCTGCGCTCTAAGCTTTCCATGATTACTTGCTTAATTTGAGCAGCATCTACGGAAGATTTAACATTAGCAAATAAGGTGTTTTGCTGTTGCATTAGTTGGAAGAAGGTTTTGGCATATTCCATCTGATGATTGAGATATGTGCCATGAACTTCTAAATTCTCGCTTTGATTGTCTTGAAACTGGCTCAAAAGTGTTTCTAAGCTAGTGAGAATTTGTTGGCAATTTACAAGCTTATTTGGTGTTTGCATCTTCTCTCTGGATTGCTGCGCGAAAATTGCTGGAACTGGTTCTTTTATAATAGTTGCAGTTGTCATTTGGGGCTGTAACAGGGTTTCAATGACAGGTTGTTTTTTATGTCCATTACCGTTGCCGTTATGTCCATTAGTTGTGGCAATTTTGGCAATTACAGAAGTTTCAATTTCTGTGATTTTGGGCGCGGTTTCTGGTTCTGGATTTTTGGGTGCAGACCCTGCGCCCCTACTTCCCACTTGATGTCCGTCTGCTAATGCTTCTTGAAAGGCATTTCTGGTTTTGTCGGAAACGTAGTTAATGCCTGTTAATTTGACGCTGAGGGTCTTTTTGGTGGAAATGGGAGGCAATACGGCAGGGAGTTGGTAAGGGTCGAGATTGCTAAGATTCATCCCGATAACGCGCAACTGAACTGCGGCTTCTCGCAAAGAGCGATCGCTGTTTTTCGAGCTACTAGGATTCAGCGATATGGTAAGATGTGGGCGATCGCCTAATGTATCTTTTACCAAGTTACTCAAAACCCGTTTGGGACCAAATTCTACGAAGCAATAACCACCAGCCCCATAGATATTTTCAATCTCTTGCTTAAACAAAACTGAACTAGCCAAATGGCTTTCTAAGTTCTTTTGAATTGCTGCTGCATCCTGGGGATAATGTTTCCCAGTGACGTTACTAAAAACGGGAATTTGCGGATTTTGGAAAGTTACAGATTTGGTAGCAATGGCAAAGGATTTTTGCGCGAATGCAATCAACGGAGTATGGAAAGCCGCAGATACAGGTAATAAAACCGCACCATATCCCAACTTTTGGCAAGTATCCTGGATTTTCTGAATTTCTAACTTTGGCCCAGCCAAAACAATTTGCGTGGGAGAATTAAAGTTAGCAATACTTACTTTGGGAAATTGCTTCAGCACCGGTTCAATTTTGCTGATATCTTCCTTCACAGCTAACATACTTCCAGCATCATGATCTGGGTCTTTGGGTGCGGCCATTGCTTGTCCTCTAGCCTTCACCAGAAACAAGTAATCAGCCTCACTCAATACTCCAGCCGCCCACAAAGCCGTTAATTCACCAAAACTATGTCCAGCGGTGAAATCTGCTTTAAACCCAGCTTGTTGCAAAATCCCATACAAACCGGCACTAAATACCCCAATTGCTGGCTGTGCATATTCAGTTCTTTGCAAAGCTGCAATTTGGGCTTTTTTCTCAACTTCATCAAAGGAAGAATGGGGGAAAACAATTTCAGAAACTGGTTGCAAATTACTTTGCTTGAATAGATGATCCATCTTGCCATATAACTGTCGCAAGCTGGGGAAATTCATCACCGCTTCTCTTCCCATTTCCAAGTATTGAGAACCTTGTCCAGAGAATAAAGCGACAACTTTTCCAGCCAATTCTATACCATTAGAACGGTAATAAATTCCTTGAGGATGTTCCCAAGCTGTTACCTCAGGCTTATTTTTGAGTAAATCAATACCAGTTTTTAGTAACTTACAAGCTTCTTGCAAATTCTCAGCTAAAAACCCAATTCTTGCCGCCGTTTTGGGAATAATTAGAGATTGACAATCTAAGACTAATTGAGAATAGTATCTATCCCCATCATTAGCTTGTAAATTATTGAAAGTTGCTTCTAACTTAGTAATTAATTCGGCGTGAGTTGCACCAAATAATAACACTTCACTAGCCGCACCATGTAAACGATAGGGATTTTGTTGTTCTGGTTCGTATTCTTCTAAAACAACGTGGTAATTTGTACCACCAAAACCAAAAGCACTCACACCCGCACGTCGAGGAGTTTCACCTTCTGCTCTTATCCAAGGTCTAGTTTGAGTGTTGAGATAAAAGGAGGAATTTTCAATATCTAATTTCGGATTTGGTTCGGTAATATTGATAGTTGCCGGTAATATCTTGTGATGCAATGCTAAGGCAGTTTTAATTAAACTAGCTGTACCAGCAGCGGCTTTTGTATGTCCAATTTGGGATTTTACACTCCCCAAAGCAATATGTTGTTTTTGGGTATCATGTTTACCGAAGAAATCTCTTAAAGAACTAAATTCTATAGGATCTCCTGCCATTGTCCCTGTGCCATGTGCTTCCATCAAACCTACAGTTGCTGGCGAAAAACCAGCATCATCATAAGCCCGTTCTAAAGCTTTAACTTGTCCTTCTTTTCTAGGGGCATAAATACTCTTGTAGCGACCATCACTAGAAGTACCAATTCCCTTAATTACCGCATAGATTTTATCCCCATCTCTTTGGGCATCTTCTAAGCGTTTGAGGAGAATCATCCCAATACCTTCTCCTAACATCATCCCATCAGATTTAGCATCAAATGGTTTGACATTTTCGCCAGAAGTAACTGCTGGAGTTTTGCTAAAAGAGATGTAAGCCACGATAGTATTATCGGTGTCTACTCCACCAGTTAGCATCATATCGCTACGATGTTCAACTAATTCACTAATGGCCATTTTTAATGCCCCAAAGGAACTAGCACAAGCCGCATCAACTACACAGTTTGTACCACCAAAATTAAAACGATTAGCAATTCTGCCAGCGACCACATTTGCTAACATTCCAGGAAAAGCGTTTTCATCCCATTTTACATAAGCAGATTTAATTTTATCAACGATTTTCTTAGTATCTTCGTCAGATAAACCACTGCTTTTAAGAACTTTTTCCCAAACTGGATATTCTAATCTGGCAGCTAATGGCATTCCCAATTGTTTGCCCATTGCTACACCCAAAATTACGCCGATATTCTCGCGGCTAAATTCACGGGAGTCACCATAACCAGCATCTTCCATTGTTTCTTTCGCAACTACTAAACTTAATAGTTGGGAAACATCTGTAACTTCTAAAATGCTGGGAGGAATTCCAAATTCCATGGGGTTAAAATCAACTTCAGGAATAAAACCACCACGTTTACAATAGGTTTTATCTTCTGGTGTTCTCGGGTTAGGATCATAGTAGTCTTCTACACTCCAATGACTAGAAGGAACATCAGTAATACAATCAATTTTATTAACAATATTTCGCCAATAGTCTCTTAATGTTCTGGATTGAGGCATTAAAGATCCCATACCAACAATAGCTATGGGAGTTGTATGTAGTTTTCTATTAATTTCGTTAGTTGGCATGGAATTTTCTGATTGCGTGGCGTTAGTCATGTTCATTTTTTCTTCCTTGATAAACCTAAGCAAAGCCTGTTCACAACTATTAATTTGGGCTTCTAATTCTGCCAAAGCATTATTAATTGTGTCTATCTTTTTGGGGGGACAAGACATAGGACATAGACTAATTTTGAGTACCGTGAATGATGCAACGCACTGCGCTATTAGCAGGTAGCTATCCTATCTGTATTCGCGCAACTACCGCTGGTAATACTAAATGCTTGACTCTAAATCAACACCACAGAATATATACTGCCTTGTTTGTTAAGACTGTTGAATTTCTGGGTGTTTTTTGGATATTTTGAAGCAATTTTAGAACCTTGTGTTCATGAATAAATACTAGACAATACTCGACTTGTGAATATTGAAAAAGTCTCAATCACTTTGTGGTAATAACTGGCAAAAGGACATACTTAAACGGAGGAATATGTATGAAGACAGAGGCATTTTTATCTCTTAATCATTGAATGTTTTACCTAATGGAGAATAATGTTCTGTATGTTGATATAGCAGTTGCTAGTTTTTAAAGTCCAGGATAACCTATTTTAGATGATTAGACTGATAAAAGCTGCCAAAATCGTTACAAAATAATAAGCACTCTGCGGCAGATTCTCTGAATAGTGAAAAAATACTTAAACAGCTTTTCAAGAGTCTAGCAGTTTGTAACTTAATCAGATACAAAACCAAATTTATCAAGGGATAGGTTTTGTTTCTTTAGGTAATTCTGCTGTAAAAGACTGAATAGATTTTAGTATTTCTTCTGTTTATGGATATCAACTCAACAATTTATTTTTCATCTGTAAATGTTGAATTAATAAAAAGACTAGCACAGCTTATGAAAACTGAATAGTTCATTTTTGCTAATTTTTGGAGGAAAATATTTGTTGATTTACCTCCTTTTAAATAAAACATAATTAGCTGAGTATAATCTACAACCGTATTTGTTAATAACATCTCTTGGGTAATTACGGGTTTAATAGCCATCTTTTCTTGATAATTCCAGGATTTTATCTAAATTGTTTCATAAGTAACTAATCAATAAATATACACAGGAAACATTTGAACATAATTGGGGTTTTTTTGAGCAAACTATCATAATCAGGCCTTGGTTTTTGATGAATTTATAAGATAACTCACCTTTTCTAGACAATTGGTTATTTATAAACCAAACATTAATTTTCAGGATGTTGAACACTAACCTATAGATATATCAATTGTGATGAAATGTGGACAGTTGCCATTTATTTATGATAATTTGCTAAAAAAAGTACAGATTTTTATATTAATTCATGAGTAATTAAATATAGTATGTAGTCAAGGATTTTATTAATTAAAACAACTAATTTTAGTTGACAATATCAAAGTTATTTGGGATAATTGCAGGTAAGTTTATTCATTCCCTCTAAGTTATTAGCATCATCACTACTGGGGAATTGAAGATTTTTATTTCTCCCTAGAGCTATCGTATTTTAGGCTACTTAATTAAATGCCAATTCAAGATAAAACTGATAGCATAGCGTGGCCTTAGTTATGGATGATTGGAAGTAAAAAACCCGTTAACTCTACCGCTAATTTTGGTATTTATAACAGCTAAAACTGCTGGCAACAATTCATACATAAATAATTAGACGTATCCTTTCTATGCAAGCGACAGAGGATAAGTCTATAAACATGACAAGTATTTTCCGAAATAATACCATTGGAATAAAAATATGGCAGTAAATAAAGAACGCCAATTATTCAACCTAGCTGCGTTAAAGTGGAGAATAATTTTAGCAACTTCTCTAACTTTAGCTACGGGATTAGTATCTTTATACATTTTTCAGCAGTCGAAAGTAAATTCTCAAACTCAAGCTCCTGCTGTTACTTCCGTAATTAAATCTCAACCCACTTCTGTTAAAGTTGCTGTCACGGCTTTAGGAAGATTACAACCACAGGACAAAATTACATATTTATCTGCTCCTAATTCTATCAACGGTGTCCGAGTAGAAAAACTGTTGGTAAAGGAAGGAGATAATGTTAAAAAAGGACAAGTATTAGCTTATCTAGAAAACTATACTCGTTCTCAAGTAGCTATCCAACAAGCATTTGATAAATTGTTAATTGCCAGAACTAAACTCGCACAGGTAAAAGCTGGAGCAAAAACTGGAGATATCAATGCTCAAAAAGCCACAATTACGCGGTTAAATTCCCAATCAAAAGGAGATATTGCGGCTCAAGCAGCAACAATTAACCGCATTCGGGCTGAAGTTGAAAATGCTCAAAAAGAGAGTAACCGCTATCAGCAATTATCGAAAGATGGTGCTGTTTCGGTTTCTGTTTTTGATAGTAAAAATTTAGTTCTAAAAACTACACAACAGCAGTTAAAAGAAGCTGAAGCTAATCTCAAACGCACACAAGATACCCTGCAAGATCAACTCAAAGAAGGACAATCCAAACTTAATAGTATTAAAGAAGTCCGGGTTGTAGATGTAGAATTGGCAAAAAGTGAAGTTAAAAGTGCAGAAACGGCAATTCAACAAGCCAAAGCCGACCATGATTTAACTTACATTACTTCTACTCTAGATGGCACAATTTTACGAATTCATGCCAGAAATGGGGAAGTAATTGGTACTTCTGGCTTTGCCGAAATTGGCAATACATCGAAAATGCAAATTTTAGCAGAAGTGTATCAAACCGATATTCAAAATGTTCGACTTGGACAAAAAGCTACCATTACCAGCACTACATTTCCTGGCAAATTACAAGGAACTGTTCGAGAAATTGGTTGGCAAGTTGATAAACAAGGAATCTTTAGTATTAATCCCAATTCTGACGCAGACCGCAGAGTAATTGAAGTCAAAATATCTATTGATAATCCCACCGATAGTCAAAAGATATCTCGGTTAACTAACTTACAAGTTGATGTTGCCATCCAGATTTAGTTATTAGTAATAAAGGTAATAGGAGAAATAAATCACCTAATTACCAACTAATGACTAATGACCAATAACTAATGACTAAATATATGAATATCAAAATTCCTTTAGGTTGGCTACAGCTTGTCCAGCAGAAACTTCGTTTTGTGATAGCTGTAGCCGGAATTGGCTTTATTGTGCTGTTAATGTTTATTCAACTTGGTTTCCAAGATGCACTATTTTCTAGTGCTACGGCACTACATCAAAGATTACATGGTGATTTATTTTTAGTTAGTTCTCAATACAAATCTTTGACAGCAATTCAAAGTTTTTCTCGCACTCGATTATACCAAACTTTAGGATTTGATGGTGTTGATTCAGTTAGTTCAATTTATTTGCAATTTGCAAAATTAAAAAATCCTGTCAGCGGAGAGAAATATTCAATTTATGTCATTGGTTTTGATCCTGGAAAATCTGTGCTAGACATTCCAGAAGTGCAACAAAATTTAGATAAACTGAAAATTTCTGATGTCATGTTATTTGATAGAGATTCTCGTCCAGAATTTGGACCAATAGCAGAATTATTTAAACAGGGAAATATCGAACAGCCAATTGAAATCTTTCCCTTTGATGCTGTCAAAGGTTATCGAGTCAGAGTGGGTGGTTTATTTAGTTTAGGGCCTTCCTTTGGTGTTGATGGTAATTTAATAGTTAGCGACTCAACATTCCTAAGAATAAATCCTAACAGCCGTCCAGTTGAAAAAATAGATATGGGAGTAATTAAACTCAAAGACGGTGCTGATATAAAACAGATTTTAGCAAATTTAAAAGCCAATTTACCAAAGGATGTACAAATATTCACTCGTCAAGAATTTATTGATTTTGAAAAACAATATTGGTCAGTCAGAACCCCCATTGGTTTTATTCTTAACTTGATGTTAATTATGGCTTCGGTTGTGGGTGTAGTAATTGTTTATCAAATTCTTTATAGCAATATTGCTACTCAATTTATTGCCTATGCAACTTTAAAAGCCATTGGTTATGCTAATGGATATTTATTAAATGTTGTTTTTCAACAAGCATTAATCTTAGCATTATTAGGTTATATTCCTGGCTTTATTGTTTCCATTGGGTTATATGATTTTGCCATGAAAGCAACTAAATTACCCATTATGATGACAAGCAATAATGCCTCACTTGTCTTAGTCTCTACAGTTCTAATTTGCATTACTTCTGGAGCATTAGCTATCAATAAACTTCGTTCTGCTGATCCAGCTGATAGTTTCTAGAAATTTGTTGCATTACAAATTAATCAACTTCTGCCAAATATTTTCTAAATTAACACCAACCAAAGATAGAAGTTGAATGTTATTAACAACAGTAAAATTTTCTTGCGAGTACAACAGTTCATAGTTGCATTTCATCGCAATTATTCAACTTAGATTGTATAACTTTTTTAATTGTATGGCTAAGAGGATGTTTGAAAAGTAATACCTTGTGATTTTTACCCCCCTTAATCCCCCCTTATAAAGGGGGGAAACCGGAAAATCAAGTTCCCTCCCCTTTACAAGGGGAGGGTTAGGGTGGGGTAAAAAGATATTTGATACATCATGACTTTTTAAACACACTCTAACGCCATGCGATACCTCCGGTAAGCTTCGCTAACACAAAACACCTATCTAAAACTCCATGAACTTTCCAAACAAAACTCTGCTGATTACTGGAATTGATGAATTTATTGGTTTACGTGCAGCCGAATTAGCTATAGCGCAAGGGATAAAAGTCCGAGGTATACAAACTTCCCAATTTAAGGATCAAACAGCGCAAAAGTTAGGTATAGAAATTTTAGTTGGTAATATCACTGATTCTGTATTTTGTGTGAAAGCTTGTCAGGGAGTAGATATAGTTTTACACAATGCTCAACTTGCCGAAGAAGCCGGAGATATTAAGCATTTTCGAGAAATAAATGTTTCTGGTACTGTTAATATTGCCAAGGCTGCTAAACAAGCTGGTGTGAAAACATTTGTCCATCTTTCTAGTGCTTTAGTATATGGATTTGACTACCCAGAAAAAGTTACAGAATCAGGTGCGCTTTCTGGTGAAAATAATGCTTATTGTCAAACAAAAATTGAAGCAGAAATCGAAGTTTTAAAACTCAATAATGCCCCAGAATTTGGAGTAATTGTCATTCGGGCTGGAGATGTTTATGGGCCAGGAAGTCTTCCTTGGATTGTGCGGCCAATTCACATGATGCGACAAAAATTATTTGCCTATGCTAATGAAGGCAAAGGTGTGATGAATCATTTATATGTTGATAACTTAATTGATGCCATCTTTTTAGCCATAGAAAAATCAGCTTATGGAGAGATTTTCAATATCACTGACGGTAAAGAAACTTCCTGGAAAGATTATTTTATTCATCTCGCTTCACTAGAAAATTTACCAGCACCAATGTCTTTACCTAAAGAGGAAATGAAATTATTTCTCCGAGTGCGTCTTCAAGGACAAAAACTATTTCGTAAAAAGGCTGATATTCTCCCCGAATCAGTTGATTTTATGAGTCGTCCTTATGCCTATTCTATTGCTAAAGCAGAAAGTGTTTTAAATTATCAAGCCAAAGTTGATTTAGCCGAAGGAATGCGTCGTACTCACGAATGGTTACAAAAAACTGACATTCAAAAATTGATGAAATAAATCAAACTTCATAAGAGAAAATTTTCATGAAAGGGAAAAATAACCTCATGCTAAAAATTACAAATCTGTTCATTGCTACTTTGCTAACTATTAGCTTTGCTGAAATAGCTCATGCTGAACCGACAACATCTTTAACTGTAGTTGTTAATGGTATTCGTAACCAAACTGGGGAAATTTGTATGCGAGTTTATAACTCGGAAAAAGGATTTCCCACCAGTGATAAAAGTGGCATTAAAAGTGGCTGTACTAAAATTACAGGAAATTCTATTAAACAGGTATTCTCTGGCTTGAAACCTGGTAATTATGCTGTAGCTGTAGTTGATGATCAAAATGGTGATCACAAACTAAATAAAGACTTTTTCGGAATTCCTCAAGAGGGTTTTGGAATTTCTAAAAATCCTACTGTTTCTATCAGCACTGGCGCACCTAAATTCAATAATGCCAGTTTTAAAGTTGACAAGAATACTAGCATTAATATCTTTTTAAAGTATTCTCTTGATCCCTAATTAAGAATCAGGAATTGGGTATAAATCCTAATTCCTTATTTTCTTCTTTCTTCTTCTTCTTCTTCTTCTTCTTCCTTCTTTCTTCGTGTACTTCGCTCCTATCCCTGACGGGACGCTTGCGCGAACGTGGTTTATTAACTCCTGACTCCTGACTCCTGACTCCTTCCTAAGACTATAGAGATAATGCCAGATTTCATAATATTTCTATCTAAGTCTTTGTTCGGTTGGTTGATAATTCAAACTTGTTTAACGTTAGTATTTTTATGGTATTTACGTTCATACAAACCAAAATTATTACCAGATGAAAAATTACCAAAAACGGCAGTAATACTTTGCTTACGAGGTGCTGATCCATTTTTGCCTAATTGTTTGCGATCGCTCCTCCAACAAAATTACCCAAAATATGATTTAAAGCTAATCATTGATAGTCAAGAAGATCCAGCTTTTAAAATTGCCACAGAAACAATCAATCAACTCGGTGTAACCAACGTCCAAATTAGCATATTAAGAGCAGTTCGTCATAATTGTAGCCTGAAATGCAGTTCCTTAGTACAAGCCGTTTCTGATTTGGATAATGCTTATCCAGTTATAGCTTTTATAGATGCTGATACCGTAGTTCATTCTAATTGGTTGCGAGAATTAGTTAGTCCTCTCATTGATGATCAAGTTGGAATCACAACAGGAAACCGTTGGTATGTTCCCACAGGTAATTATTGGGGTTCATTAGTTCGCTACTCCGGTAACGTTTCCACCGTTGTGCAAATGTTTCTCTTTCAAATTCCTTGGGGTGGAACTTTAGCAATCAAAACAGAAGTGTTAAACCGGATCAAACTTTTAGATAAGTGGGGAGAAGTATTAACAGATGATATGCTCCTCCATAAACTTATCAAACAAGAAAAGTTACAAATAAAATTTATTCCCTCTTTATTGATGCTAAATCGGGAAGAAAGTAGTTTACGTAACTTACTAGAATCCTTAAAAAGGTTAATAATTGGTTCTAAACTTTATCATCCCCGGTGGTTAGCAATAGTCAGTGAAGCATACTCCAGTATTCTCGTACCCAATGTAGTCATTATCGTTATCTTCCAACTATTGATTGAGGCTAAATGGGACGCAGCGGCTTTATTATTTTCCGTCTATATTTCCTACACCATTGGCTTAGTCCTACTAATGCTATTAATGGAATTAGGAGTACATCAAGTGCTGCACAAGCAAGGTGAAAAAATACCTAAATTATCGCCTTCAATCATCCTCAAAATGTTGATAGTTATTCCCTTGACACAGTGGGTTTATGGCTTAACAATCCTATCTTCCTTGTGGACATCAAGCATTACATGGCGTGGACTTACTTATCGAATTAAAGGGCGTGAAAATATTCGCTTAATTGAATACCGTCCTTACCAATGGTTAGATCAACCAATTGATCCAAAAGCTTCACTTTAAAGGAATAGGGGAAAATTTTAGATTTATTATTTGCACTTCAATATCTAAAATCCCCAATTCAATAATTATTATAAACCAGCGCATCATTAATCTATTTTTGCCGAAAAAATTACCTCAAAATCATGAAAAATAAACCTCTTCGGATTGCCTTATTTACGGGATTATATGCTCCATTTTTAACAGGAGTTTCTGTTGCAGTTCATCAACGAGTTCACTGGCTATTAAAACAAGGACATGAAGTTTTTCTAGTCCACCCAGAAATCAATGATAAATATCCTCAACAAGTTGGTAATCGTCCCATGTCGGGAATAGAAGAACTAGAACCTTTTATCAACTTTTCTTCTTATTCATTTCCTACAGAACCACTGAGATTTTATAAATCTTTACCCCAACCATTAAACCATCGTCATTGGAGTGATACAAAACTACTGACTCACTTTCAACCTGATATTATTGTTGTGGAAGAAGCCCCACAAATGAGAGGTTTATATTCTGGATTTTTACAAGGTTATGGGCGTTCTGTGGGAGTAGAATATGCAAAAAAAACCAACACACCCATTATTTCAATTTTCCATACAGATATCATTGCCTATATCCAATATTATTTCGGGAATAAGTTTTTTAATTTAGTCCGTCCTCTTTTGCCAATTTTAGTGAAACAATTTAGCGAAACTTACGATTTAAGTTTATTTTCTTCTCGTGAACAATTAACCAAATACCAAAAACTAAAAGCTCAACGCAGCGAATATCTCCCCTATCAAGGAATTGATTGCGAAAAATTTCATCCTCGCAATATTTCTCATGATCCAATTCCTAATGATAAACGCCCAACTATTTTATTTGTGGGACGCATTACCCCAGAAAAAAATGTTAATCAACTTTTAGATATTTATCCTCTCATTGCTGCTAAAATTCCTGATGTGCATTTAGTAATTGTTGGTAGCGGTCCATTAGATGCAGAAATTCGCCGTCGCGCTGAAAAATTCCCCAATGGTGTCACAATTTGGGGTGAATCTCATGGTAAAGAACTTTTAGGTTGGTTTGCGAAAGCAGATATCTTTGTCAACCCTTCAGTGACGGAAAATTTCTGTACCACAACCAACGAAGCCTTAGCTTCTGGAACTCCCGTAGTTGCTGTTGTTGCCCCTTCAACCGCTGAACAGGTTATTTCTGGAATTAATGGTTTTCTAGCTGCACCTAATAACCCTGAAGACTTTGCCCAAAAGGTAATTACAATTCTCGAAAATCCTGACCTCAAAAACCAATTAACAGCACAAGCACGGCCCTCAATTCTGGAATTTGATTGGTCAGCTTGTACCCAAAAATTTGAAAACAAGCTTTATGAATTAGTGAACAAAAATCAAATAGTTCAAAAGTCCAGAAGTTGAGAATTCTGAAGATAGTGCAAAATTAATCCGAAGCTGCACAGAATAAAACCTCAACAGTAATTAAACGCAGGTAGACGCAGATAAATATCTGTTAATCAATGGATTTGAGAATTCTAGGCAGCCTCAGATAAAATTGCTCTAATACATTAGACATCTGGTAGAAATTAAATACGCGTGACCTAAAATCCTTGTAGAGACGTTCTATGGGTAGGGATTCTTGGCTCTACACTTATTCCTACCAGATATCTATTTGTATTAAGTCTAAAATTCGGATTATTTCGTAGGGTGGGCATTGCCCACCCATGTTTTAATACATCTATTAAAAGATAGATATTATTTAATAATGGATACAAATTTTATCAAATTAGGCATCACTATATCCATCCGGGAATTTTGTACACTAAGGTTAAAAGTGAGATGTGGCAAGCTTTTCAAGAAATCCTTTCTACAATTAGATTAGCAAAAATCCTATGGTCATGCTGCTAGTTTTTATAAAAAATCGTCGTTTCAGACATTTGAAATTCTCTTTGCTCCCCTTGGCTACTTGGTAATGTCTCTGTTTTTCTCGCCTTCCTTAATTACTACTAGCTAGGCAGTTACAAATTAATTTATAATTGGTTATTAGTTGTCCTGTATTATAGTGTCGTTTTGTAATGGTTTATTAGCCTCAGTAGGTGAGTAGTACTGAATATCAGGAAAGGCAGTAACTTTATCTACAATCAAGTTGATTTTCATTCCAGAGGTATAGGTTACTCCAGAACGAGTAAGTAGGTAAACAGAAAACTTTAAATGTATGTGACGAGATGTAAATTCAATGAATGCCTTGCAAATAGGTTGTTTTACGGTTTTCACAAAACTAAACATATATCGTTTTTATTATGTTTACCTACTTAGTCTGTTCAATCAGAATTACATACTGAACAGGTTTTCCTGGTTGCAGCCAAGAATCGAAGCTCTCCGTAGGAATCACCTAAATTGACTTTATAAAGATTACCCCAGACTGATAAACCTTGAGGATAGGGAGTTGAGGCGCAAATGGATAAGAAATCTCGCTAACTTGGGAGTCGTTTTGGGAGAGAATGATTGTGAGTTTAACTGCTTTTAACTCTGGTAGCAGCGTTCCTTCATCTAAAAGAGTAAAGTTGCGGGGATCACGGAAGCGATCGCTACGCCCATAGCAAGAGTAGCCGGAAAGTATCTGTAATGAGTGATTACACTTTTAACTAACCTTGAAAAATGAATCACCCTTTAAAGGTGAAAAATTTTGTTTCACTGATGACGCTACCAAAGCCAGAAGTTAGAGGTAAATTATTACTACTAATTCTACCTGCTTGAGCAATTATTACATTACTTGCAGAACTATCGGGACGAATTATTGCAATATGCCCCTGTTTACGTGGTGAAGTTGTTCGACCTGGATAAGAAGCAACAACAACATGATCTTTTTGAGCTTCTAAAACGGCTGCACTATTCGTTGTTAATTCTTTCCATTTTCCCATTGTACTACTATTCTCTCCGACAAAAAATTTGAATAATGCCTCTGCTGCAAAGGGTTTAAAGGGAGTATCAAAACCATAGATTGGATGTGGTTCTGGATAAGAACCAGCACTAGCATCTAATCGAGGAAGCGAAATCCCTAATTTGTCTAGTACATCAGCAACAAACCAATTACAAAATGTTTCTTTGATGCCATCACTGGTTATATCTCGTGCTTTATAGTAGGGATGTTCTGCATTGACTTGGAAAATAGCATCTAAAATTTTATTGGAGGATTTATCAACTAAAGTGATGTAAAAAGCAGCAACATAACCTTGTTTTCCATTAACTTTAATCTCATACCAATCTGTTCGGTTTCCAGCAGATGTGTTATAAGCATAACCTGTAACGCTTCTGATAATTTCGACACTTGTTCCTGAAGGAAAAGAGTCTATCACTATACCAGTTGTTGTGTTGGGTTCAGTTCTTAAGTTAAGGCTACTTGCTGTAACTTGTCCATTTTGAGTTGCCATAATTATGTTCCTATTGGTAATCGTGATTAAGATTGAAATAGGGAAATAAATTCACAATAATTATTAATTTATTTCCCATTTTTACCTTTAAATTAAGGGATAATTGTTGTGGGAATAAAGGCTAATAAGTCTGCGAGAGAACCATTAAAGCGATCGCCATCTTCGTCAGCAGCAGGAATACCTGAAATATCCTCTCTTTCAGAAAACTGCCAGATTTTCCAGGTTGACCATTCATTTGGAAGTTTTGGCTGAGAAGCAGATGTGAAGTTAGCAACCCAGAGAGGATGATCCGCAAAATCTTTGACACCAGGCATAAAGGTATCCCAAAAACCAAAACTCGTATAAATCATGGTTTTACGGTTAAGCTCAGATTCAACTACATCAATCCAAGTGCGAACAACCTTTACTCGATCTTTTAGAGTTAAAGATTCCCATTCCTTGAGGATATAATATGGATAATGTTCTAAATCCAACGCGGGTGGTAAATCTACTGGTTGAATCGGATCAACACTAGCTACATAATCAAGAAAATTCCGAGCTTGCTCTTTTGCATCAGAGGTTGGTCGGAAAAAGTGATAAGCTCCCCGAATCATTCCTACAGACTGAAGATGTCGCCAATTGTCTGGAAAAAACTTATCCATAGACATTGAGTATCTCCTTTGATGAATAGAGTT
This sequence comes from Dolichospermum sp. OTE_75_concoct_329_sub, assembly GCA_031376645.1. Classification (GTDB taxonomy): domain Bacteria; phylum Cyanobacteriota; class Cyanobacteriia; order Cyanobacteriales; family Nostocaceae; genus Dolichospermum. The sequence goes on from JANMEE010000054.1 coordinate 33,104, forward strand.
TCAAATCTTAGTAAATTGTTTGATTTACAAAACAATTGAACTGTAAACAGTTCTGCCATCTTGTTTTTCTGCTCTCAGAATTTGCTTACGATTTTTTGGGTCTGCACTAACATGAATCCAATCCGGTCTAGCGCTCGTCCCAAACTCAAGAATAACTTGATCAAATTCACAATTATCAACGATCCATTTTGCTAAGGCTCTCGTATCACCATTAGTAGGAATTACATCGGCAGCATGACCAAGCTGATGGTCACTATTACGGACTCCTCCCACAGCTAAATTAAGTGTTTTTGAACGAAACCCAGAACTGATTCTTAATGATCCCAAAGCATCGCGAGCGGGTTGTAAAATTTGCTGACAAAGTTTTCTTAGGCGTTGAATTTCTCCGAGGGTTGGAGTGTTATCAATCCCCCACGTAACTGCTGTTTGAGAAAAGGTTAATTCTCCTAAAGTAAAGTTAGCCGTCAATTTTTGAGCAGGATCGGTATCTGAAGATGGTTCAATGAATAGCCAAATGCTTGTTGTCTCAATTAAAGTTTTACTAGCATCAAATCCCTTAGCATAGATAATGCGCGTTCCTGCTCCTATAAAAGTATAGGAAGATGACCATTTTCCACTGCTAACTGTGACTTTAGATAATAACCAACGATCATCAGCCCATAATTCAACTTGAGTAATGGGACTATCTGCCGTTCCTGCAAAAGCTACCGATGTTCCCATCGTGAATTCCTGCTCTGAGATAGGATTGGTAATAGTGATAGACACTGTTTTTCTCCTTAAAAAGAGTTTTGTTACTACTTATTTAGAGACTAAATTTTGATTTACTCCTATCAGTAATCACTAGGTGATCACCCTAGTCGAGTAGTTATTAGAAGGGTGATGATTGCTTTCTAAATCTGTGCGATAGCTTCGCTGGCTGTAAGCATCGCTTCGCTAACCTAGACATCGCTTTTTTTAGGGACTTCCAATTAAAAAAATATCTCAATCTGTAGGGTTTAGCATTGCTAAACCCTTAGAGGATGTTTGAAAAGTTTTTAATGTATAAATAAACCCCTCTCCAAACCTCTCCCCGACGCGGGGAGAGGCTTTGAAACCCCGATTTCCTGGTAGGGAAAGGGGGCTGGGAGGTTAGGTTCTTGGAAATTATTGGTTTTATCTAATACTTTTCAAACAACCTCTTACTTATTTGCTAGAAAAATTAGATGATTTATTTTGCAGAACGCAGGACTAGACAAAGGTAAAATAATAGCTTGTTAACTGTATATTCGTGGTATCTTGAACTACTGCTAACAAGTCTCCATTATTCTGATATATCGCTGTATCAAGGGCGCTACTTCCCCCAAAATTCGATGTTTTACCAAGATAATAAGAACTCGCACTTCCTTTAAGTTGGATATAATCATACGCACCATTGTAGTCTTGTATCGTGGCGTGACCAGTTCCCTGGTAAAAGTTTACACTGTGATAACTGTCACCTAAAACAAATGTATCGGAGCCGCTACCACCATTTAAGACATCATATTCATAACTGTTGTAGGTAGTTGAACTAGAACCATATAACGTATCATTACCATTACCTCCTACAAGCGTATCGCTACCTTCGTCCCCATATAACGTATCATTCCCTGACCAACCATTTAAGTAGTCATTGCCGCTACCCCCCATAAGAATATCATTTCCAGTATTGCCATAGATGGTATCATTACCGCCCAAACCCTCGGCAACAAGGAATGCTAAACCAGTGTAATTGTAATAGTCATTTCCACTTGTACCTCTATAATTAGCCATGTCTTTGTCCTTATTATTGCTAAGATTTTTGATCGCTCTGATCTCTTTTCAACACTCTACTGCTTTGTATAAAGTTTGATGGTCGGAAAAGGTCGGAGAAAAGTCGGGTCTTTTTGGTATATTTACGTAAACTTTTTTAATGAACTAAAGCTTATGGTGAGAATATCTTAGTTAATTTAGTATTTTTGAGCCAGTAAATGACAGTTGAAGAAGCTATCGCCCTAGTCGAGCAATTATTAAAACGGGGACACTTAACAAAAGTTCAAAATATCGTCCTCTGTCAGTCATGGGCAGGACAGACGTACTTTGATATGGCTATAGAGTTCGATTACAATCCTGGTCACATTAAAGACGTTGGTTCTGAATTATGGCGATCGCTCTCCCAAGCTTTAGGTGAAAAAGTTACCAAAAATAATCTGCACGGAGTCATCAAGCGAGCCGCCCAAAAGCAAAATAATCCAACCACCTCATCAACTCCAATCTACCAACACTCCAACTCCCAAGCAGACTGGGGAGACGCTCCTGATGTACCAGTATTCTTTGGCCGCACAGAAGAACTAGAAAAATTAGAGAACTGGATTATTCAAGATCGCTGTCGCTGTGTAGCGATTGTGGGAATGCGGGGGATAGGAAAAACCCAACTTTCTCTCAAATTAGGACTAGGGGGAATTGGCAAAACCGACCTATCACTTCAATTAGCCAAAGGTATCCAGGAAGAATTTGAGTTTGTCATCTGGCGATCACTTCTCAATGCTCCTCCCCTATCTGATCTACTTACCGATCTCATTAAAGTCCTTTCCAGACAGCAAGAAACTACACTACCAGAGACAATTAGCGATGCCGACGGCGGGTGTAGTCAACGTATTTCTTTATTAATCAACTACTTAAAAACCCATCGCTGTCTCCTCATCCTAGATAACGCCGAAACCCTTCTTCAAGCCGCAGATCCCATCGGTCGGTATCGGCCTGACCATGAAGATTATGGACAGTTAATTAAACAAATTGGGGAAGTACCGCATCAAAGTTGCTTACTACTAACCAGCCGCGAAAAACCCCAAGAAATCATCTTAATGGATGGTCCAAATCGTCCAGTCCGCTCTTTGGTGTTACAGGGTTTGGATATCGAAGCCGGAAAACAGATTCTTCAGGAACTTGGCGACTTTACAGCTAGGGAAGATGACTGGCAAGAATTGATTCAGCTTTATAATGGCAATCCTCTAGCACTACAACTAGCTGGTAAACACATCCTAGAAATATTTTTTGGCAGTATTGCTGATTTTTTAAAAGAAGGCAAACCATCATTTTACGACTTGCAAGAACTCCTATCCTGGCACTGCCAACGCCTCCCCAAAGAATGCTGTGAAGTGCTGTATTGGTTAGCAATTAATCGGGAACCAGTAACCTTATCCGAATTAAGAGAAGATTTAATCTTATCAACAGCTAAAGCGGCACTACCTGCAACCTTGGGAGTCCTGCAACGCAAACTGCCCTTAGAGCGGACAGGAGAACGCTTTACCCTTCAGCCTGTGTTGATGGAATATGTGACAGATCAACTAGTAGCTTTAACCTCTGGGGAAATTCTTAATCAAAACCATGAACTTTTCCGGAATTATGCCCTCATTAAAGCCCAGAGTAAAGATTATATAAGACAAGCACAAATTCGGCTCATCCTCACACCAGTTATTGATAGTTTAATATCAGCTTTAGGTAATCCCCACCAGATTCAGCTTCAGTTTCAGGAACTTCTCAAAAAGTTAAAACAAGAAGCTTTAACCCATTCTGGATATGCAGCCGGCAACATCCTCAATCTTCTCAGACAAATTCCAGCCAATTTAAGTAAATATGATTTTTCTGGACTAACGATTTGTCAAGCATATTTACAAGATGTCAATTTACAAGATGTTAATTTTTCCCACTGTTGTTTTTCTAAATCTATTTTCACTCAATCTTTTAGTGGAGTGATGTCAATTGCCTTCAGTCCTGATGGTACAACTATAGCCAGTGCTAATGCCAATTGTGAGATTCATTTGTGGCAAGTTGCAGATCAACAACGTCTTTTAACCTTACAAGGACATACCAATTGGGTACGCAAAATTGCCTTTAGTCCCGATGGAAAAATGCTCGCTAGTGCTAGTGAAGATGCAACCGTTAAAGTCTGGGATCTAACTTCCAGTAAATGTTTACATACCTTATCTGAACATACAGATAGTTTACATTCAATTGCTTTCAGCCCCAATGGTTCAATGCTTGCTAGTGGCAGTAGGGATCTAACTATTAGAATTTGGCAGGTGTCACAGGGCTGTTGTCTCAAAATTTTACCCGGACACGTTGGTGGCATCATATCTATTGACTTTAGTCCAGATGGCAAACGATTGGTCAGCAGTGGGTTTGACAGTCTGATCAAAATTTGGGACATTGACACTGGAGAATGTCTGGATACGATTACAGAGCATGAACACTGGGTGGGATCTACTCGTTTCAGCACCAATGGAGCATTGCTAGTTAGTGGGAGTTGCGATCGCACAGTCAGAATTTGGAATGCTGAAAATTATCAATGTTGTGCAATTCTTCAAGGTCACACCGGATGGATATGGGATGCCATTTGGAGTACAGACAATCGGCTAATTGCTAGTTGTGGTGCAGACCAAACCATCCGGATTTGAGATGTGGAGACGGGTACTTGCCTGCATACTCTCAAAGGTCACAACCATCAAATCTGGGGTCTTGCATTTAGTCCAGATAATCAAACTCTGGCCAGTGGTAGTGAAGACCAAACAATTAGGCTGTGGCAAGTTAGTAACGGTAAATGTATCGCTTGCATTCACGGATATAATAACTGGGCTAAAACTGTAACTTTTAGCCCCAATGCTCAAATACTGGCCAGTGGACACAAAGATAATACCTTGAGAATTTGGGACATCAGCAGCGGGGAATGTCTGCGCGAGTTTAAAGCATACTCCCAAGGTTTACCAGCAGTGGCTTTTCACCCCAATTTGGAGATAGTTGCCGGGGGTAGCCAAGATGCCACTATTAAACTTTGGGATCTTCAAAGTGGTGAGTGTAGTCATACTTTCATCGGTCATACGGATGAAGTTTGGTCACTGGCTTTTAGTCCTAATGGCAAGCTGCTGGCTAGTAGCAGTTTTGACCATACTGTCAAAATATGGGATCTTAACCTTGGTGAGTGTAGTTTAACTTTACATGGACATACAGATCGAGTAGCGGCAGTAGCCTTTGCACCCCAACAGGATATGAACAACCCTCAAGGACAAATTTTAGCCAGTGGCAGTGACGACTGCACCATCAGGCTTTGGGATTTACCAGCAGGGCGATGTATCAAAGTATTAACTGGACATTCAGGCAGAGTGGGAGCGATAGCGAAGCGCTCCGTAGGAATCGCCTTTAGTCCAGATGGCAGCTTACTCGCTAGTCCTAGTTTAGATCAAACAGTCAAAATTTGGGATATCACTACAGGCGAGTGTTTGCAGACTCTGACAGGACATACAAGCTGGGTAATGGCTGTAAGCTTTAGTCCAGATGGACAAAGAATTGCCAGTGCTTCCTGCGACCAAACTGTGAAAATCTGGGATCTGAAACAGGAGCGTTGTTTAAATACTCTCAATGGTCATTCAAATTGGGTCTGGTCTGTCGCTTTTTCTGAAGATGGTTCAATTGTGGCTAGTGCTAGTGAAGATGAAACCATTAGACTCTGGGATATGCCATCAGGAACTTGTCTGCGGATACTCAAAGCCAAAAGACCTTATGAAGGAATGAGAATTACAGGTACTAGCGGTTTGACTCAAGCTCAGTTAGCAATGTTAAGAGAACTGGGTGCGGTCTAATCTTTAGTTTTGTAACAATTATGTATAGGAGTTCAATAATATTACAGAGCTATAGTATCGTAACTTATAATGACCTAATTTAAATAATTTAGAAATAGTTATATTTTCTATGATTCAAAAAATCCCCATTTCCCATCAAAAATAACATCCTGATCATCCTTAAATCCTGGACATCCTGATTCAGATAATTAGAATTACTGGTGTTTTTTAGATTTCATTTATTCAACCCAACCTTAACTTTTAAGCTTGACAATTTTTTTAGCAATAACCGAAAATTATATCATCTTAGCTGATATTGCCTTTAAGATGGAATTTTCTCAAATATTCTCACCTTTTCTATTTGGATTCTTAAAATTATGTAAGTCTCATAAAAATTTTGCTTTCTTCGGTAAGTGGATTTATGAAGTTTTTTTTGAAGCTATTAAACCTCTGCCTTTTGCTAACTTATATATTGTTAATCGTCAAGATTTAGAACCAGAAAATCAAGAAGATCCGACAACAGATATACCTAAAAATATCCCAGGAATTATAGTTCAAAAAGTAACACTGCCACGAGAAATTTCACATTTTGCGGCTGACTATAATAATCCTGAAAATAAAATCACGCTTCATGTTGGTCATGTTAATGGTTGGGATGTAACCGAATGGATTACACACTATGACGAATCTGCTCCTGGTAAGGAGCAGGAATTTCGTAAAGATTTAGAGGGAATGATGGTTGGTTCCACTGATTTAGGTTCTCTGGGACGATATGTAGTTGATGGAAACACAGGAAAAATAGAAAGTTGTAAAACTGTCCAAGATTGTGAATCAACTTGGGCGCTATCTATATATACTCACCGAGATATCAGCCGCGATTCGCTCACAGAAACAGCCCAAGAACTGAAAAACATTTATTGGTTATCTTTAGGATTTACATGGGAACTGATACCGAATCGCATTTATGATGCTTACAAATCAGATCCTCATAGAGTTATTCCGGTTGCAGAATTACCAAAAGAAAACAAACCAATTACCCTACTGCGTTTAGATACAGAGCAAATGGAAATTGTTGATTCTTATCAATTTCCTTCAGGGACTTATGTCAGTTCAACGCAATTTATTCCTAGTTCTCTTCCCTGTCCACAAAACATAGATGAGTCAATTCATGGTTTCATTGTCTGCGCGGTGATGTTAGATCCAGAACCTAGTCAACCTCACCGTGCTAAAGATGAATTTTGGATTTTTCACGCCGATGATCTCAAAAATAAACCTATTTACCGACTGAGTGCTAGTTCAGATTCAGACAAAGAACCTTTAAATCTTGCCATGACAATACACTCAACTTGGCTACCTAATATTCCTCAACAGCAATATTCAGTAGATGAACGTCGTGAAAAACGAGAACCCTCTGTGAAAGAAGATTATCAACATTTAGTTGAGGGCAAATGTAAAGCAGTTCAAGAATTGTTTAATGACATAGTTTTTCCTAACTTTATCAAGCAAACTTTAGAGGAAGATTTTGAGAATTTTCTATTGCCTAAAGACGAGTAAAAAATATATTTATTGTGCAAGTTTAAGATCTTTTTAATAATTACTTAAGGATTGGCTTGCAATTATAGCGGTTTTTGGTTGGATGAAATACAATCGAGAGGGCAGGGAAACCCCCCCCTACAAGGGTTTGTAATTTAATAACTGTATTTCATCTACGTGCATACCGCTGTGAATCATAGTATTTACAATACCTTAGCCATTTTTGTGTAGGTCGGGTTGAGCGAAGACCAAACCCGACGTATTTGTTGGGTTAGGCATCATCACCGTGCCATTTCGGCTTTTTTGTCCGCTAAGAGAATTTCAAATGTCTGAAACGACGATTTTTTATAAAAACTAGCAGCATGACCATAGGATTTTTGCTACTCTGATTGTAGAAAGGACTTCTTGAAAAGCTTACCACATCTCACTTTTAACCTTAGCGGACAAAATTCCTGGATGGATATAGTGATGCCAATTATGACTAATTCCATACTTCGCTAAATTTATTAAAAAAAACGCCAACTTGGCTACTGAGATATAAATACCTTTGCTACAGTATTTAAGTAGTTGACCTGTGGGCTTTTAGGTTCTTAGTTTGAGATGCTGACAAAGCTATTTTGTGATCAGTCTAAAGATTGCCTACTCCAACTGATGACAAGATTGCTATTGTTCTCAATGGTTCCTAAAACTCTTTATACCTCAGAAGTTCTTGCTTCTGGGGTTTTTGTTATGTTAGTTATTGCTCAAGCAAGAAAATCCTAGACAAAACAATCTTAATTATGTCTGCAATTTCTCAGATTTCCCACCTTTTTTAGTCATGGGAGATATTCATCTGTATCAATCATCATCAATAAGTCCCCATTTTTTCAGACATAAATATAGGAATTATGTCCTAACTCTTAGATCAAACCACTTGATTTTCTAAAATTAATTCGTAAAAATATAAATAAGTCTAACATCTTGTAGGCTCTCTTGGTGACAACTTAACCTTATCCAATGTACAAAGTCCGCGCAAACGGACTTTTTTATTGATCTTGATATCCTCTACATTTTCACCTCAGTTTTTAACTTTTCAATTTGTTTAGTAAAGTATGACTCTTGATATTTAAGTTGTTGTGCTATTTCTAATCCCTTCTGAAATGCTGTTAATGCTTGTGCATATTCTCGGCGTTCTAAATATATGTTGCCAATTTGGCTATATGCTAACATTAAACCATAAAAGTTATTAGCTAATGTTTGTGTTTCAATGAGAATTTGGCTAGTTTGCAAAGCTGCATCTACTTGTTTTTGTGAACGGTAAAAAGCAATTACTTTCTCCAATGCTTCTGATGCCCTAGCGTACTGTTCTAATTGCCATGCAGTAGTATAAGCTGCTTGATAATTATCAAAAGCCTGTTGTTTTAAATTGGGATTTTCTTGAGATAGAGATTCATAATTTGCAGCTATCGCTAACTTTAAAGCTGGAATCTCATCCAGATTTTGTTCACGAGTATAAACTTGGGCTAATTTATTCAATATATCTATTGCTGCTTGGGGTTGTTTTCCTCGCGTATAGATATAAGCTAACTGTTGTAAATATCCTAATTCATTATTTTTATCACCCTGATTAATTGCCAAAGCTAACAATTTTTGGTAAGTATTAGCAGCTTGGGGATAATCAAACCAACTTAAATGTAATTCTCCAATATTTTTTAAAGTCTCGATTTCTCCAGATAAATCTTTTTGTTGTTTTACTAAGATTAAAACTTGTTCATAAGCCAATATTCCCAATTTAGGAAGACGGATTTTTTCATAGGCATTACCAAGAGATTTCCATAATTGCAAATCGGTACTTTTTTGTTTTCCTGTCTCGCTTTGAATTACTTGTAATCGCTGACTAATATATTGCACCTCTTCCCGTTCATTTTGATTCCAAGCGATTTCTCCCACCCGCGACAACGCTTCCAATTCGGACAACGTACCTAAATACCGTCTTAATCTTAGTTCACGATTCCAAATATCAAAGGCTTTCTTTTCATCTTCTTCTTGTAGTGTCACCTGTGCCTCTTGATTTAACCCATCTAAATCCGTCTTTAATTTTTGCAATTCTGTTAATGTTAGTTGGCGTTTATCTGGTAAATTTGGTAACAATGGATCAGTTATAATTATTTCTAGTGGGTTAGGGGGAAACTTATCCAAATCTTCAATTTCTTTTTCCTTGGCGAGTGTACCAGAAATACACAAATGCCAGACAATAATAGTAGTAATGATTAAAATAAAACGCTGTAGCATAGTGAATTTACCTTTCTGACATTAATTAAACGCAGCATGACAGATCAATAAGGGATCTAATTTAGGTTATAAGCAAATATCAACTTTTACAAGTATTCTGACTCACTTACTCTTTATTTATTCTTCTTCCTTCTTTCATATTCCTTATTCTCCCTCCTCAACCCTTCATCCTGACTCCTTCATCCTGACTCCTTTCTTATAAATATGAGTAAAATAATTCCGGCCATTAGTGTAAAAAACTTTAGTTTTTACTATAACAAGCAAAAAATCCTGGAAAATCTGTCAATGGATATTCCCCAAAATAAAATCATTGCCATTATGGGACCGAGTGGTTGTGGGAAATCTACTTTTTTAAAGTCTCTGAATCGCATGAGTGACTTAGAGGGAGACGTTCAAACTGAAGGAAAAATAGAATTTTTTGGTCAAAATATTTATGAACGACGAATTAATCTCAATCGTCTTCGTCGTCAAATTAGTACAATTTACTCTAAGCCTAATCTTTTCCCCATGAGCATTTATGATAACGTTGCTTATGGTGTAAAACTAATTGGCTGGCGACCAAAACCAGAATTAGATGAAATTGTGGAGTTAGCTCTTAAATCTGCCGATATTTGGGAAGAAGTTAAAAATAAGCTCTATAAACCTGCTTTAGAACTGTCTTGTGGACAACAACAACGGCTGTGCATTGCTCGCGCTTTAGCTATTAAACCCCAAGTTATTCTCATGGATGAACTTTGCTCTGGACTTGATCCTATTACGACCACAAAAATTGAAGAATTAATTGAGTGTTTGCGTTCTGAACTAACAATTATATTTATCTCTCAAAATATCCAACAAGTTTCTCGGCTCTCAGATTTTACAGCTTTATTTCAATACAACGAAAATCATGTTGGACAATTAAGAGAGTTTGCATCAACTAAAAAAGTCTTAGCTCAAGCCACAGATTATCGTATCCGCGATTATGCTGCTAGTTATTGCAGATAATTGTAGGGGCGCTTTCTCCTGCGCCCATTCAGAAATCTGTAATGTGCTACATATTGCTATTTTCCCCATTCCCTGTTCCCTGTTATAAAAATGGACGCAATAGGAAAAAACTAGCAATAGATTTAGCATCTACAGGTTCTCCTGACAAAATGGCTTTTTCCAATTCTTCAGGAGTTAGTAATACTGTCTCAATGTCTTCGTCTTCGTCTTGTTGTGGTGGTGTTTCCAGCTTTTCTAAATCCCTAGCAATAAAAGCATAGATGATTTCATCAGAATAACCAGGAGCAAGGAAAAATTCTCCCAGCTTATCCCACTGACGAGCATGATAGCCAGTTTCTTCCTCAATTTCCCGTTTGATTGTCTCTAAAGGATCTTCATTGGGTTCTATAGTCCCCGCAGGAAATTCTAATAATCTGCCCTGCACTGCAAACCGATATTGACGCACAAGTACCAGTTTACCCTCATCAGTAATGGGGATAGCCAGGGCACCACCGGGATGACGAATACATTCCCATTCCCCTTCAGCTTTGTTGGGTAAACGCAAGCGATTAACTTCAAAATTAAACTTGCGTCCTTTATAAAATAAGCGTTGCTTCAGCAACTGTGGTAATTCTCTACCTAATGGCATAGTAAAATTCTACCGTCTGTAAATACAGAGAACGTATACGGGGGTTTTTTGTGGTTATCAGTTCTTTTTGAGGGGCAAAAATGATAATTTTTTACCCACTACAACAAATGTACATCAGAAATGTCTATCTCCAGCAGTAAATCTTGAATTACCCTTTGAGATACAGGATCTATCCAGTCTGGAGCAATTTCCACTAGAGGGATTAAAACAAAAGCCCTTTCAGTCATACGAGGATGGGGAATTTGGAGATTTGGCTGATCTAAAATTAAGTCATCATATAATAACAAATCTAAATCTAAGGTGCGTGGACCCCAGTGTTCCTGACGTACACGCCCAAACTCTTGTTCAATTGCTAGTAATTGTGCTAATAAAGCTTGTGGTGAAATTTGCACGGATAATATTGCACAACCATTTAAGTAATTTGGCTGAGTTGGTCCTATGGCTTTGGTACGATACCAACTCGATTTAGCTTGTATAGTTATGCCTGATGTTTGGGCTAAAGCTTCTAAAGCTCCTGCTAAAATAGCTGGGGAATTACCCATATTACTACCGAGAGCGATCGCAGTTCTAGCGGCAGTTTTTACCATTCTATGAGACTCCTACACATCTGGGTTTGTTGTAATTTTACAAAAGCCTATGTTTTAACTGCTTTTCTACAGATTGATCATTTGTAGAAAATTACAACTCTATTAAAATTAGAGCGTGATATCTACAACAAGTGCAGAAATCACATACTTACAGTTCAAATATCATCAGGATTGATACCTAATGATCTTAAATAAGCTGCTAACTTCTCCTTTTGTTGTCGTTCTTGTTCAGCCATTTTTTCTGCTTGTTGTTGAGCTAAAGTTGCTTGTTCGGCAACTCCCTCTGCTTGTAAACGAGCTTGTTTTTCAACAATAGCCCTTTCATCACCAGTTAATAGCAAATTTCCCTCATTATCCCACCAACGAATCCAAGGTAAACCATCATTTTCTATTAAACCTAATTCCACACCCATAGGATAAATTGAAAAATGATTACGCTCGTTTGGCTGCATCTTTTCATAACGCCCATCAACTAAGCGATAAACTTCCAGTAATGCTTTTCGCGCTTCAAAAATTGCATAGAAAGGAATATGAATTGCTTGTTCATAAACCCAGAATTTTCCCGCTTTTTCTGTTTCACTCGGAGGAGTTGCGTCTCTTTCTTCTGAACCATTTCCCGAAACAAACTCAATAGCAATTAATGGTGCAACAAACTCTTTCCATAACACATAGGAACGTCTATATTCTCCATTGAGAAATGGTGGTACATTAGGTACATAAAACCAATCAGGAGCTTCTGCACCTTTTTCTGGTGGCTCAGTTAAACGCCAGTAAATACCGCTATCTTGACCGATACAATAGTTTCCATCGGGATGTAGGTTCTGCAATACGGGCTCAATGGAACTGGTTAAAATTATACTTTGTGGATGCTCCTGAAAGTTTTTCACAAAATTTCCATCTGAATCTGGTAGTTGCGTATGATCTGGTAATGTAAATTTATTTGTGTAAATGTCTTGGCGTGGGGGAGTAGTGGGATTAATCACTGCTTGAGTGGTTTCCATAGTAACTCCAGAATGGATGTTAACTTTAATTTTAGCAGTAGACACAAAAAAATTGAAGTGTCTGAATCAGATCATTAAATTTAGCTTAACAGCAAGAAGCCCCACGTCTCACTCTTAGGAGCGTGGGATGAATGCGCGTGAGTGAGGAATTGACCAACAGGTGAAATTGAACGCAGTTCAATCAGGATCGTTGGTCAATGACGAATGAACATTTTCTGATTCTTCTAATTTATGATAGAATCAAATCGAATAGGTGTAGTCCAATTAAATGCTGAAAAGCAGCCTATTTAAATAGAAACCAATTGTTTTAAAAGAACTAAAGAACCGTGGGACACACGGTCTTAAAGCTCAGTCAATGTCTTCAAAGAAGAGTCGCCCAGATGCCCACACTCACCCGAAGGGGAGTGTGTGGAGTATGTCACCTTGATCATTTCTAGACAGTCACAAGCACTCGCATTTTGCGGGTCAAACTTGAGCGCTTGTTGCCAAGATGCGATCGCCTCTCTCCATTCTCCTTGCAATGCCCATAATTTCCCAGCTAAGGCATGGAAGTCTGCATGACTGGAATACAAAGCTAAAGCTTGATTGTTGTGCGTTGCTGCCTCTGGATAACACCCTTTTGAGAACAAATCCAAGGCTTGTCTGTGATACCAAATGGCTTGATCATGCAAAGTAATCAAGTCAGATAAATCAGCTTTGCAGCGTCTACAAGTTAGCGAGTGGGGACGCAATGGAGAAGTCTGATTTTCTCCCTCTTGCGCCCCTACTCCCTTTGTTGTCCGATAAATTGCTCCACAAACAGGACATTTCATGATTTCTTATTCTGACTGATTGGAAATTGCGTAGTAAAGAAAATCTGAGAGTTCTTCTTGTAACTCGGATAATTCTGCACTCTGGTTAGCACTCGCATTTTCAATCTTAGCTAATAAGTCTTGTAATTCCTCTGCTTGTTCAGAATCTAGTGTGGGAAGTGTTTGTTGAGCGCGGTCTAAAAGTGCTGCTAATTCTGGAGCTACTTCTACTGCGGAAACTGTCTCTTTTGCTGAGATTTCAATAGTTTCATCAACTTCAAACAAGGCATCTAAATCTGCCCTTGCTTGCTTCAATTCATGGCTAGAAAGCTTCTCAATCCCTGCATTATTGACTACTAGCGTTCCCTGTTGTCCTTTGCCTTTTTCAGTAGTGGTGACAGTCAGAATGCCATTGATATCAAAGTCAAAGTGAACCTCAACTTGAATACCTCCTGCGGGTTTGGGTGGTAAGTTCTCGACTCTAAAATCACCTAGCGGCACATTTTCTTCGGCGATCGCATTTTCTCCCTGAAAAACTTCAACTTCTACCACTTCTTGTTCATCAGACACGGTGTAATAAATCTGAGAACGAGAAACAGGAACAACGCTGTTACGGGGAATAATCACACTGAAGTAACCGGGCATAATCCCCATTGGTGTAGACACAGCCGCAGCAATACCCAAGGAATGGGGAATCACATCTACAAGAATGGCATCCACAGATTCACCTACCAACACCCCAGCTTGTAAGGCTGCTCCCAACGCCACACAAAGGTCTGGTTGAATACCATCGCTAGGAGTTTGTCCCAGATGTTCTGAGATCATTTCTTGGACTAGAGGAATGCGTGTAGAACCACCAACTAAGATAATTCGGTCAATATCACCAGGCAATAGGTCTGCATCTGTAAGAGCGCGGTCAATTGCCTCTAAGGTTTCTGTTAATAGGGGACGAATCAACTTTTCCAAATCTGTTCGCGCTACTTCTGTCTCTAGATGGAGTGCAGTCTTGCCCTTAGTACCTAGAAAGGCTTCCCGAACTGTGGCAAAAGCATGGGAACTCAGATCAATTTTTAACTGCTCGGCTGCTCGTAAAAGACGCGCTTGAGTGACAGCATCATCTGGCACATCCACACTATGCTGTTTACGAAATAGATCTACTAAATAAAGTTGTAACAGCCTGTCAAAATCGTCTCCACCCAAACGGTTGTTACCATGAGTAGCTAATACTTCTGTAACTTCGCCTGTAATTTCCACGACCGATACATCAAAAGTACCACCTCCCAAGTCATAAACCACGACCCGTTCTGTCTCTTCGGAACGCAAATCATAAGCTAAAGCGGCTGCTGTTGGTTCGTTGATAATTTGCAGCACCTCCAAACCAGCGATCTCCCCAGCGGTTTTAGTTGCTTGCCGTTGAGCATCTGTAAAGTAAGCGGGAACTGTAATTACTGCTTGGGTAATTGTTTCTCCCAAAGCATTTTCAGCCCGTTGTTTGAGGGCGCGGAGAATAATGGCGGAAACTTCATGAGGTAAGTATTCTTTATCCCCTAAAGTGGTTTTGTGGTCAGTTCCCATCCACCGTTTAATTGACTTCACGGTGCGTTCAGGAGCCGCAGCATATTGACGCAGTGCTTCTCGTCCCACCAGCACTTTACCCGTATCGCTAAACCCCACACACGATGGTAAAATCAGATCGCCATCTTCCCCTGGCAATACCCGCACTTGTCCGTTTTCGACAATTGCTACTTCAGAATTTGTTGTCCCTAAATCAATACCTACTGCTTTCATAATTTCTAAATTTAAAAGTTTTTTGCCCCTGGTGTGATAGTGAAGTGCGACCTTGTAATCGCGTCAGATCACATCGTATCTAAATAAAATATCGCATTTTGGCAACATGACGGCTTCACCACTAGGGATAAGATTACAAGATATTGACCAAATAATTCATAATTCTTAGTTGGTAATGCGATCGCGAAGCGCTCTGTAAGCATCGCTAGGTTAAGATGAGAGGGCTCTAGCGCAAGAGCTGACTTGTCAGTTCGCTTACTATAAATAATTGTCGAGCGATAGCGAAGCGCGACCTAGGAATCGCAGCATAACAAATCATTTAGAGTTCCGTAAAATCACATTTGTTGCCAAGAACTTCGAGGTTTTCATCCGAGGGCTTGAGAGTGATGATGCTTTTGACGAATAGAGCAACCCCAATGCACACCGACCGTCGTGAGGTTATATGCTAAACGTTCAAGGTTATCTGCGGCAGATGATTGGAAATGTTATACAAAAAAACAGAATGAAATTTAATGGAAATTACTGACACTATCAAACCGAAAGACAGAACTGAGTGGCGAGAATGGTTGGATAAACACCACAAAACACTCACGGAAATTTGGTTGTTATCTGATGATCGTCCTGAACAGCAAACAGTGAAGTATCTTGACGCAGTAGAAGAATCCATCTGTTTTGGTTGGATTGATGGTATCCAGAAACGATTCTCACCATATCAGCTTGCTCAAAGATTTACACCTCGAAAGAAGCGAAGCAATTGGACAGAGTTAAATAAGGAACGCGCTCGCCGTCTGATTTCGCTGGAATTGATGACTGAGGCCGGAAGAGTAACACTTCCCGATCTGAATGAGAAATTTATTATTGCTGAAGATATTGTAGAAGTAATTAAGGCGAAACCTGATGCGTGGTCTAATTTTCTTGAATTTCCTGACCTGTATTGTCGGGTTCGCATCGGATATATAGAAGAAGTGCGTAAAAATCACAATGAGTTTGAGCGGCGACTTCAAAACTTTGTGAGTAAAACCGCAGACAATAAAATGTTTGGGAATTGGAACGATGGAGGAAGACTTCAATGAATCAACCTAAAGAAATCAATAATTCAAAATACTCATGCCCGAATCACAGTAATCCTACGTTGATTTTCCGTCACCACAACCTGAGTTGACAAACGTTCTTCCATTGGTAGGGCATTTTTACGCCTGTCAAACACAAATAACCAACCAAAATCCAACCCCAAACGCCCTAAATAGGATTCTAATTGCTCAATACCATCAGTTTGGGGGTCACGCTTTTTCTCGCGCCATACCTTTAACTCCATACCTAATGTTACATCTTTGTAACGGAGACATAAATCCATTCTGTCACTACCAATTGCATATTCCCTCTCCAGAGTTCCACCACCATTCACAACACGATGCAAGAAAGCCATTAATACAATATGCGGTGCGATTTCATGATAGCCAGTGCTACCTAATAACGGTTCTCCATGCTGTCGCCAAAATTTGAGAAATGCTGCAAGTAATGTATCTAGATTTAATTCCCCTTCTGAGGTTAACCAAGTTGGTGCAATCCTTGGTAGGGAAGCCATTGGTGTCACAGTTAACACTCTGGGTAAAACTTCCCGATAAATTGGATTAGCAATGGTTAATCCACCTTGGGGGTGCATTTTACACAAACCCAAATCAATCACAAATTGAATATCATCGTTGGGTATATTCCCCAATTCCAAACCCGCTAACATTGGCTCG
>JANMEE010000236.1:0-24735 GCA_031376645.1 Dolichospermum sp. OTE_75_concoct_329_sub
TTCGGAACGCTCCGCGAACGTGGACTAATACAAAATTAAGGTTCTTAACCCACGAAGGTGGGTTTTGTCTGTGTAGCCGCGACTTCTAGTCGCCGGGGTTAGTATGGATTGAGACTTTTCAAACATCCTCTTACTCATTGATAAAGATGACCAAATATCCATTGTGGGTTTTTATTTTTGTAAGTAACCCTTGTAGAGACGTTCCATGGAACGTCTCTACTTTGTCGGATAAGTAGGTAAAGAGAAAAATTTAAAGGTATGTGACGAAATGTAAATTCAATGAATGCCTTGCACATAGGTTATTTCACGGTTTTTACAAAACTAAACATATATCGTTTTTATTATGTTTACCTACTTATGTTTATTTAAGCTTGATGATGGAATGGACATTTAGCAGCAGCAGATTCTGTTTCCCAAGGGTCGCGTTGATAAAAATAGTTGGGTTTGAGAAGACGATTTTCAAACTCTATGTTAAAAACTGGAGTTGTGGAAGCTGATAGTGGTGGAGTTAGCCAAACGCGATCGCCATAAACATGACGACCACACTGTTTTTCATCATCTAAAAACTGCATGAAGGAAGCGGTTAAGGCATGGTGATCAAGTATCCTGACTCCATGTTTTTTGTATGAATACAGAACAGCTATATTCAGTTCTACTAAAGCTAAATCTTTCCACAGTGTCATCGTTTCGCTGCAATCTAAACCAATTTTTTCGGCAATAATTGACAGCATATTGTAGCGATTAAGATCACTAAAGTTTCTCGCTCCGATTTCTGCACCCATATAGAAACCATTAAACGGTGTAGGGTATTGAATACCGCCCATATCGAGCATCATATTACTAACCGCAGGCAAAGCAAACCACTTCAGACCTAATTCTGCAAACCACTCATAACGAGGATGGGAAAGAGGAACTTCCATCACAATTTCTGGAGGAATTTCAAACCATTGTGGCTCACTTTCTCCTATTTGGATAATTAACGGTAGTAGATCAAAGCGGGTTCGAGATTCTTGAGTCCAACCAAATTTCAATGCTTGTTCTGTTAATTCGACGTTGGCAGGATCACCCAAAATTGAACCATCTGGTTGCCGATAACCTGCATACCGCAACATCAAACCGTTCCAGATCCGAATTTTCAGGTCAGGACTAAGGATGGTAATAGTTGATCGTAAGTTGCCATTATTGGTAGCAAATTTAATATGTTCTACCAAAGTTTGAAAAATCTCTTCTTCTGTTTGTAGATGTCGCATATCGCGCAATTGCAGACTTTGCCAAAAATTCCGTCCCAAGCAACGATTACTATTCCGCCAAGCTAACTTTGTGCCATAAACTAGTTCATCATAAGTGTGTTCATAAGTTCCTGTTTGCTCAATGGTGGCTTTTACCTCTTGCCAACGCGGTATAAATACTTCCGCCAATCCTTGTTCTAAGTAACATTGCTTAAGAAATACTTCCGCTTCCTGCATTACCGAAGCGATCGCCTCAACATATATACTGTCTTGCTCAATCGGGGTAATGCCTCCTGCTAGTTGAATTGCCTGACGGACGGGAGTTTTAGCTTTGCCCTCTTCATCCAATTTTGAGGAAAATAACTCTTGATGAATAGCCAGATCTGGCCAGCCAGCTTGTTGCAAATAGTCGCGCATTCCATCCATGAAAGGCTGGGGACCACACATAAATGCAACTGTTCCATAAGAATATGGATAGAGATTTTGGACTGCGGCTGCATCCAGTCTATTACCTGATCGCGTGGCTCGGAGAGTAAAAGTTAAATTTGGGTGAGCAGCGGTAAGTTCTACTAATTCCGATTTGAAGACGAAATCTTCTGAATAGGGAGCAGAACAATCAAGATGAAATGAACGAGTATCACCACGATTAGCAAGAGTTCGCATCATGGCGATCGCTGGAGTAATCCCAATTCCCCCAGCAAAGAAAATCACAGGCTGTTCATCTTCTAAGACAAACTCACCCCGTGGTTGGGAAATCCTGATTAAAGCTTCTCCATCAGCGCGATCGCATAACCATCGCGAAAATAATCCTAATTCTTCACGTTTAACCGTAATTTCATACTGCTTTGTTTGATCCGCAGGTGAACTCAAAGTATAAGCGCGAGTTGCCCAACTACCATCAACTCGCCCTTGAATTAAGATATGTTGTCCCGGTTTAGAGGCAACAATTTCTTCATACACCGGACGAAACTGGAAACATACCATATTCCGTCCTAAATCTTGTTTACCAATCAGTTCAGCCACCGCCAGACTTGCTGAACCTAACATTTCCTCAACTAACGGTTGGCAACTACCACAAACCATCGTCACTTGGGTTTGCTCAACAATTCTGTCTAAGGTATCCAAACCTGTCTCAATCAGTTCCCGCACCCTACCACAGGTGGTCTTTGTGCAGTTACAAACAATATCACTATCCGCACCCAGAGCGATCGCTTCCTCAATTTGCAATTCTCCCAGTTCTCGGAATAAAGCCACCTGCCAACGTGGTAAAAGCTGATCTTGAAAAAACAATTGAATTGCTAATCTCCGTCCTGCCCAACGTCCTTTCACGGACAAACTAGCCAGCTTGCTATCTCTTAACTTGAGAACTCGTTCACCACCATTTTCGGCTGTGTAACGTACCTCCTCCAGATTGCTAGTATCTTCATCTTCCCAGCACCATTCCAATAGTTCACCGTCAAGGCTACGCTGACCAATTAGCATTCTATTATTAGCTTGTAGTAAACGGGTAATTAATGCTGGTCTTCCTTCTAGCAATCCTTCACTGATAGTAATAATGCCTCGTCCTGGCAGAATGTAGACGTTAATTAATTCCAAAATATGTTGATTTGCCCAATCTGTTAGGGAAGGATTAGGTAAATTCAAGCATTCAGTTACAGATTGTCCCTGTTCTGGCAATCCATACTGATGCAATGCCGTTAACCACTCTAACCGGGACTTGGCTGCCTTATCACTGATACCACTTACCATCCAGTCATGCAATGCTGCGGATGCCGGCACATCAAAATAACGCACTTCTGTAGGTACGTTTGATAAAATTTTGCCCAGATGTTCTTCTAAGCCCTGAATGAATTCCTCAAAATCTATTGTCCCACTGTTGTCTGTATCTGCCTGTTGGAGAATTGTTTGAGCATCGTCGTGACTATATCCTAAATCCAACAGATAGGGAAAAAGTTCTTCTGCATCAATCTGTCCACTTTCATCTAAGTCAATCGCCTGAAATCGCAGTTGAGCAAACTGCCGTGTATTCATTGTTTGCGACAGTACGCCCGATAGTGCTTTGGCAATATCTTGTCCTGTAAGTTGCGTTGCCCCTGTTAGCAGTTCTGGTAGTTGTTGATTCAATTCACCCAACGCCCATTTATGCAGTGCCTTGGCAATTACCTCTGGTGCTAACCAAGGTAAACTGCTGTTACCTAGTGGTAAAGATAGGGTGCGACGAAATTTTAATTCTTTTTTTTGCTCTAGCAAATCAGAGAGTAAGGGGGCATGAAATAATACTAAAGTCTCTAATCCAGAGGAACGGACAGTATTGGCGGCTTCAGTTAGGCGATCGCTTAATTCTGTTCCAGGAGGACAAGCAGGTGCAATCCAAGCCAAACGTTTGACTCCTGCTGCTTTTGCCATTTCCAGCATTGAGCGCGTTAACTGAGTAATATCCGCAAAATCTGTAGGCATGATCAACACAAATGCCGTTTCCGCACCACAAAAATATTCTTGAATAATATCTTGAGAAACAGTATTAATGTTCAACCATTCAATAGCTGAATTTGTGGATGCAACAACACCAAAACGTTTTAATGCGCGAACTTTTACAAATTCTTGAGTCGTTAGCAAACTCATCAGTTGTTCAGCCGGTGCATAGTGAGCATCAGATGTAAATAAAGCAAATGTTGATGCGGATGTAGAAATAATGGGTTTATCTATTAGCATTAATTTACAAATTTCCTGGTAACGAAAAATTATTTTGTGTATGTTCAGATTAAGGCTTTTTCAAGTCCTCTCCTCGCTGGCGGGGAGGGGTTTCTGACATTCCGTGACTACTTCACACACTCCCTTTCAGGTGAGTGTGGGCTTCTCAACGACTCCCCTATGAGGACATTGATTGAGCGCCGATCAAAAAACCTCTTACGTCTACTAGAAGGATGAGAATGCCCTTTTTGCAATTCTTCAATGGCGGCTTGAATGGGTTGTTGGGGTTGCATATTAGATTCTGGCATGATGTTGATTTTTTATCCTAATTTACAAGTATTTGATCAGCTATTATCATCAAGAGGCTAACTAACCGCTGAGGACATCTGCGGTTAATTCCTTATTTCTGTACCTTACTTAGTTATAAATTGCGGTAAATAGAGCATGATTAAACTTCATTGATCACTAACTGGTGACTTATATTTTGATCCATCAGGCATTATTGCACTTTCTAAAAAAGCACTACTCAGTTCATAATCGCTGATTTTAGCATTTTTAAGATTTGCTCCAGTCAGGTAAGCTCCCTCCAGATTAGCACCACTCAAACTAGCATCCTTCAAATTAGCACCACTCAAATTCGCATTACTCAAATTTGCACAAATTAAATTAGCATTACTCATGTTGGCACTACTAAGATTAGTGTTAGTCAAATTTGCAAAACCCAATTTTGCATGACTCAAATTTGCACCACTCAGTTTAACTTGACTGAGATTAGCATTATCTAAATTGGCATAGCTGAGATTCGCATTACTCAAATCACTTTCCATTAAATTGGCTTTACTCAGATTGGCATGAGACAGATTAATATCTCCTAACTCCGCACCAGGGGCATCCAAACCTCTCAGAGAAACACCATCCTCATTCAAATCTTGCATTGCCAAAATTCTGGCATAACTAACCTTAATACCGGACGCTGCATCAACCGTACTCCAAGCTTGATAATGAAATTGTTTTCGGCGATCTGGAGCTTCTTTAATAAATAAAACTAGCCCAATTACTAGACTGATAGTGTCAGCAGCTCCTAAAACCTCCCCCAGCACAGAATTATCATCGACAATTACCAGAAATATCGTAAATATAACTGCCGAAACTATAGCGACTAACCAAACTGGTGCTATCCAGAAAGCATCAATAAGTTTCTTAGGAAGTTGTTTGAGGACTTCACTTAATGGCTGTTTTGATAGTTCAGTCTGAAATTTTTGATAATTAGCGGTAAAATTATTAATAATTTCTTTGAAAACTTCACCATCTAACTGAACTGATATCAGAGATTTTTTCTCTTGATCTCCTGTTGATTGTAATAACTGAGATTCTTGAGTAATTTCAGTTTTTAATGTTGTAGATTTCGCTAAAGTTGCGGGTTTCTCAATTTGTACAGGTTTCCCTAAAGTTGCAGGTTTCTCAGTTTTAGGTAAAGGTTCTTCCCCCGCACCTTTTAACATTAAGGTTGTAATTGCCCTATAAGCATTTACCCAAGCTTTTTTGACATCAGGAGTCCAATCTTCTTGAAGATACTGCTCAAAGGTCATCAGCAGTGCATCTCCGACGGGTTTATAATATTTGGGAGTAGCTCCATAACCTATATGTCTAGCTCCTAGAGCATTGAGAACTGGACTTAAAGCTTCTGGGTTGCGGAGATTTTCTACTACCAAAACCAGGGAATTTAACAGCTTTTTTTGTTGATTTACCATATCCGTATTAGCAAATAATGGCTTTACTTCTGGATAAAGTTGAAAAAGATTATCGTAGAAACTGGCTGCAAATTCATTAGCGCGGGGTTTAACTTTATCAAAACTGCTTAGTAATATTTCTACAGGTAACTCTGAAGATTCTTCTTGTGGTATTTCTATTGATATTTGTTGGGCTGGTTCTAGTTGTGGAATTTCCTCTTTTTGCTCAATTGGTTTTGTAGCAGCTTGTTGTTCTGATTTCTGTAATTTATCTTCTGTTGGTGCATGAGCTACACCTGCACCATTTAACATTAAGGTGGTAATAGCTGTAAAAGCATCTAACCAAGCTTTTTTGACTTCTGGAGTCCAATCTTCAACAAGATACTGCTCAAACGTCATCAGCAATGCTTCACCTACTGGCCCATAATATTTGGGAATAGCTCCATAACCGACGTGTCTAGCCCCTAAATTATTGAGAACTGGACCTAAAGCGTCTGGGTTGCGGAGATTTTCTACTACTAAAACCAGGGATTGTAACAGCTTTTTTTGCAGTTCTACCATATCAGTATTAGTAAATAATGGCTTTACCTCTGGATGAGCGTTAAAAAGATTATCGTAAAAACTGGCTGCAAATTCATTAGCGTGGGGTTTAACTTTTCCAAAACTTTGCTCTAAAAGTTCAACATTTAACGACATATTTTTTTTGCTATTTAAAAGAATAAGAAATTGAGGTTTTAGACAGGAATTTTGATAATTTATAGATATATTAAAATAAAATCCCTGTGCTGTAATTTGGAAAAAAGCAGTTACAAATTCAAATTTTCTAATTCTTGGTAGAGAGTATTCATGAAGTCGTTAGCATCCTTAATACCCATTTCTCCCAATGCTTGCCATTCCTGGATCGTGTAATCTAAATCCTGTCCCATAACATCTTGAGTCCAATAAGGCAACTTAGATGGATTTTTCATGAGTTCATAAGTCGTTTCCAATATTTTTGTTCCCGTAGTATTTTCCCTAGTTTTTGTACTCAAGCAAAAAGCTAGTAATTTAGCGAGATTGCTTTCCGGGGGAATAGATATCAGAAAAGCCATATTTTGTGCAAGAACAAATTTGTCTAATTTCATGTTAATTTTTTCCTAATTTACAACTATTTGAACAAGATATTTTAATATCTGAAATTTTGGCTAAAAGTTTTCTTTTCTATAGCCAAATCCGTATTTGGTACAGAGACTCTTCAACTGTGTGGACAGTCCAGGTGGTCCACAGAAAAATACATCAACTTTATGGGGTGCGTGTTGTTTTGCTAAATCACGAAAAATATTATCCCAATCTGGACGACCAGTTTTTGTGCGACTCTTTAAACCTGTAATTAAATCAACTTCAGTCCGAGAATGCAACAAATCCATGGCCACAAATAGGGTGCTAGACTTCATATCTGACTTTTGCTGTGCGCCTGTGAGATATAAGTTAATATCAAAAAGTTTATTAATATCCTCTAGTTCTATTTGTGATAATAATTCCACAAACCATTCAAAGGCTTTTTGTTCTCGATTTAGCCAATAAAAATGTACCTTCTTCAAATTTATATTAGAAGAATTATGTTGATTGCGGTACAAAATACTTTTCAGAATTGAAGCAAAAGGAGTCACACCAATACCAGCACCGATTAACACAGCATATCTTGATTCAAAAATATGTGTACTTGGTGTCCCATACGGACCATCTAAATAAACTGGAACTCCCTGCTCAGGTTGAGAATTACTTGAACGTATCCATTCTTCTCTTTGGTCTCGAAAAAGTTGATATAACTTACCAGTCCAACTTCCTGCGGCGCGGATATGTAAAGATAAAACATCTGGTGTTTCCGGGGCGCTACTAATGGTAAATGGATGCCATTCAAAGTTGGAGATTGTGGGACATTTAATAAATAAATAATCCCCTGGTTGATAGTTGAAAGATGCTGGACGTTGAACTTCTAAGCCTAAAACTTTAGAAGGAAGTAAAGAGGCATTAACTACAAAAGTTGCATCTTTGGTTGTCCGCCACCTAATAACTAATTCAATCACAAATCCCAGGACAGGGAATAATACCCACTGCCAAAAAACTGGACCATGAATTAATGCCAGAATAAACCACAAACCATAACCCATGTGAGCTAGATAAAACAGTGTAAATTTCCCTCCTTGTCGGATAGGTGCTTGCGCCGTTACCCACATAACTGTGAAAACTATCAGTAATAAAAATCCTGATAAACCAGCTTTTGTCCCCAATAAACTTTGGATAAAGGGCGCAGGTAAGGTAGTGTAATTAAGAAAATGTGCCAGCGTATGCACTACTGCAAAGGCAAACATTACTTGACCTATAAGTTTATGAAACTCAATACTTTCATCTATGGGTAAATAATCATTCAGGCTACTTTTGCGAAGCAAAGTCATGAAATGCCGCATCATAGGGATAAGAATTAGCGCCCCATTGAAGTTCAGCGTTGCACCACAACCTCTAGCAATTTGTACATATATATTTGCTCCTAAATCTGCATACCGATCAACTGCCCCAAAAAAAAGAAATATATTGACAGCAACATAGAGGGATAAAAAAGCAATTTTGACCCAATTGTTTTCAATATAATGTTTGATGTAAGCCTTTTTTGACTGCTTGTTTTCTGGAGAATAGACTGCTTGAGAGTCTTCTGTTTGCGGTCTGAGCCAGCTAACAGGACTGACAGTCATCGCTTCAATTAAATCAGGAAATTTGCCTATTAAACCTTTAAATTCTGCAAAAGAAATCTCTCCACTATTATCGCTATCAGCTTCTGAAAATAAGATATCAACTAAATCGTTAATTTGTTCTGCTTGGAAACTGAGATTATTTTCACTAAGACTAGCAGTAATTAAATGGGCAATTTCTGCCTTATCAATACAATCATCTCCATTGATATCATGCAATTTATAAGCAAATTCAAGTTTTTGTTCTGTGGTCGCAAAAACAAGATTTTCTACAGTTGCCAGAAATTCTTCTATTTGAATAGTGCCACTGTTATCATTATCGAATATGGCAAAAAGTCTGCCAGCAAAATATTCGTCTTTCAGTCCTAAAGCTTTTTTAAATTCTGATTGATCAATTTCTTTGTCTTCTCCAGCAATCTTGGTAAATACCCGTCGCAATTCTTCTAAAGTTTGTTTTGGTGTTGCCATTTTTTTATTTGCTTACAACAGTAATTTAAATATCTACTTTCAAGAAGCTAATTAACAGCTAAGGACATCGGCGGTTAATTCCTTCTATACCTTACTTAGTTATAAATTGCGCTAAATAGAGCATGATATAACTATTTTCATGAGTTCTTATACTCAACAGATGATATTTATAAATTTTAAGCATAATAAAATACGTAAATAAAGTCTAATGCCTTATAGTTATTACACCTATAACCATAAGGCATACCCTATAAGTCATAAGACAAAATTAATTACACAAACATCTCGTCTGAAATCCTTGATTGGCGAAGGATTGGTAAATAATATCTAATTAATTCTGTCCAGGTACTTAATTAAGTAATTATTTTGCAACTACTTATGCTCTAGCAGGGACAGTGTTCAGATTATACTCAAAACGGTTGAGATATGGACTTTTGTAAAATCACGAAAAACCTAGATTTATAGGGGGTTTAGCTTTTGCTTTACCCCTACCCGCTTAAATTAAATAATTAAGCCGTTTTGAGTATAGAACTTAAAATTTGCGCTGCTGCTGCTTCACCTGTGTTGATAGCACCTTCCATAAAACCTTGCCAATCAGCAATGTCCTTCGTAGCTAAACAAAAAGCCAGTAATTTAGCTAGATTACTTTCTGAGACAATAGATCCCAAAAAAGCCATATTTTGTGCAAGAACAAACTTGTCTAATTTCATTTTCTTTTCTATGTTTTCTTAGAAGCTAAACATAGCCTGCAAGTTACCGACATAAACAGTAGGATTGCTGCGGAAATTGTTAGGACTAAAAATTGTATAGAAAGAAGGAACTAGAGAAATATTATTGGTCAGAGGATAGATATAAGAAAATTCTAGATCGTACTCTGTACCACCATCACCCTTACCAGAAACTAACAAGCTATTGTTGTCAGTGAACTTATAGGGCATGGAGAAGGAAATCATGGCTTGAGCAGCTTCCTTAAACAGGTCGGGGAAAGCCAAACCAGCTTGGAAGGTTTGAGTAGATACACTACCCGCAGAACCACCAGCAAGCTTGTTGAGGTTGGTGGAGCTATAACCATAACGACCAAAAATTCCCAATCTTTTAGACACTAACCAATCAAAGTTAGCTGCAAAAACATCAGATTGACCGTTTGACAAGGCACTACAGGCAATACCATTAAGCGAAGGCGAATCACGTGAACCGCCAACGCAACCATCACTAGCACCAATATTAGTACGGCTATAGAGGAGGCGTAACTTAAAGGCATCACTGGGCTTGAAACCCAACTCTGCGGTTAATGCATTGTTACCACCAAATTGACCTTTGCTTTCATCTATATAGGCGACCTTGAAATCAGACTTTTCGCCCAATGGGGTCATGAAAACTGCACCAGCACCTTTCTTGGCATCAGTTAACAACGGGCTATTGATGGAGTTAAAAGTAGTATTCCAAGGATAGATGAAGCGAATACGATCAAAGTATTTATAAAAGTTGATGCGAGGACCCACAACTAAAGCGGCCTTATCAAATACGGGGAATTGATAAGACGATTCGAGAAGAACCAAGGTATTAGCTGTAGCTTCAGGGGCAGTCTGATCGGTAAAAGGAGTACCAGCGTTGTTGTAAAAACCAGTCGAGCTAGATGCTCCAGAAGAACCAGCAACTAAAGGATTTGTAAATGTATTTGCAGGAGAGTTGCCGTTACCAGCAGCTAGTTGAGTGGTTAATCTATCCTTGCCAGTAAATGACGTATTCAAGGTTAACAAAACGAACCCACTCATAGTCAAGTTAGGATTCTTTTGAGTAGCGACAGCATTACCAACACCACTGTTAGAACTAACGGCACTACCAGCAGTAGCACCAGTCAGGTTGAAAAACGCCAAACCACTGAGTTTTGTGGTAGTAGAGAACTGTTGCGCTTCTAGCTTATCGGTCTTCGCGTCGAGAGCGTCAACACGACTACGCAGAGTAGCGAGTTCAGCAGCAAATTCCTCTTGTAGTTTGTGCAAAGTAGCAAGGTCTTCTTTAGCGACTTTATCAGCCAAACCTGCGGAGATGATGTCGTTGATATTGTCTAAACAAGCATTCAAACCTGCGGCAAACTCATAGCGGCTAGTCGCTTGTTTACCACGAAAAGTGCGATCAGGATAACCTACAATACATCCATAGCTCTCAACTAGAGACTGCAAAGCGGTAAAAGCCCAATCTGTAGGTTTTACATCGCTCAACTGCGATACAGAAGTAAGATTCTGAGCTACATCTTGCTGAGGATGATTTAGTTCTGTATTTATTGGTCGAATAGTTTCGGAATCATTCAGCTTTACCTCTGTTGGGAGAAGGTTCGACTGCAATGTGGAAACATTTGACAATTGAGAATCACTCTGAGATTTATTGAGAACCTCAGCATTTACATTTGTAGCGGTAGCTAATACACTCAGCCCCAATAAAAGCGATAGATAATTGACTTTTTTCATTGAAATATTTCTACAAATACTTTAGTTTCATCTCTGTACATAAATTGCTCTAAACATTTTTTAATTTCTTCCGGGGGAATATGCCCGTCTTGATCAATATCGCTATTTTCCTCAGAAAATTTAGCTTGGTTTGTATTAATTTTGTAAGCTTGATAAAACATTTTTATCTCACTGATATCAATTTTTCCAGTGCCATCACTATCAATCATTTTCAGGAAAGCATCAGCAAAATCACTATCCAAGCGTTTACTCATATATTCTTGCCATTCATCAGGCGTGATTCTCCCATCGCCGTCAGTATCCACTAAAGTTTGCAGCTTTTCCCCTAATCCAGTCCAAA
The DNA here is from genome assembly GCA_031376645.1 of Dolichospermum sp. OTE_75_concoct_329_sub. Lineage (GTDB taxonomy): Bacteria > Cyanobacteriota > Cyanobacteriia > Cyanobacteriales > Nostocaceae > Dolichospermum. Next base: position 11,653 of record JANMEE010000236.1, read on the forward strand.
AAGAGTGAATTAACCAGTAGTCCGGCGAGCCAATTTGCAAACCATTAATATCGGCAATTGTCTTAACAGCCTGCTCAAAGTCTAATGGTTCAATAAATCCATTTTTGTCGTGATCCATTAAGTTAAACAACCGCATCATTTTGCGTTGGCGATGTTTAAAACTAGCAGTAGATAGCCGCGAAGTTGTTGCCACTTGCCACGCAACACAACTGGCTATGAACACCATCATACTTGAACTCCAAAACGGCCAAGATGGTCCAACAGTTCCGAATAAAAACCCACCCCAAATCGGACTGACCACCATTGCCACAATTATGATCGTTTCGGAAAAGCCTAAAATCCTCGACTGCCGTAATGCTCCCACAGATTGACAGAGCATACTGCTCATTAGGGGTTTAAGAATAGAACTGCTAAAACTGACTAATAATATTGATCCTAACAGTAGCGGTGTGTTATTTGAAAAGGGGATTAAAAACAGACCGAAGCACAACAGAACGCTCATCGAAAACAGAATATTAGCTTCGCCAAACTTTTTATTCAGTGGAGCAATTAGAAAAGCTGAAGAAATACACGCCACCACTCCCCAAAATAGAAATATAAAGGCAACTTGTTGCCCACCCCAGTTGAATTGCTTTTGAATCCAAATTGCCAAGATAGAGTGCGTTCCCACCATGGCGAAAGGAATGGCAAAAAACAATAACATCAGCAAATGTGTGGGTGGAGGACTGAGTATGTCTTTTATCTCCGTAATACTAAATGGATGCTTTTGGGCGGGGAGTTTTGTGGGGATATGTGAGGGTTTTGATTCAGGCAGGGTGAACCAGGTAACAATTAATCCGAATAGTGAGAAACCAGCAGCAAATAGAGGTGGCAATATGAAGTTGGGATTTTGGGGATCAGCACCAACCAACATTCCGCCAATAGCTGGTCCAAAACATATCCCAAGCATAGCGGCAGTACCAATTATACCCATGCCTTTAGCTCGGGTTTCATTGGTTGTAATATCAGCCACATAAACCATTGCTACCAGAAAGCTCCCTGTCATCATCCCTTCAAATGCTCGGCAGGCAAACAGCATCCATAGAGAATTTGCCATACTCAACCACAGATAAGCAACAATACCACCGGACAGACTGAGTAATAACATAGGCCGTCGCCCAATCCGATCAATCATTCTGCTCCACAAGGGCAGGAATAGGAACTGCATCAACGAGTATGTACTAAAAAGTAGGGTTATTGTTATGGCTGAAGCTCCAAATTTAAGTGCGTAAAAAGGCATTAAGGGAATAATAATACCAAAGCCAATATGATCGATTAATGCACCTAAACCCAACGTGAAATATATCTTTTTTGTATTCATTGTTCAAATAGAAATTTTTAAGGTGATGGGATAACTGTCTTCTACTGGACATCTTGCGCGACAAATTCCAAGAGGTTTTTACCGCAATCCTGAAGCATCTTATCAGAGAAATACCTGTGGTGAATAGCAGCACTCATGTCAAGATAACATTGCTGTAGCGCACTCTCGTGTAGTGCCACTCCATTACTTGCCCGATAGGCAAACGTGCAGACTTCTAATGCTACCTCATGCACATATCGGACATTGAGCCGCAATAAGAGAATTTGTTGCGAACTAACAACGTTTTCCTGTTCTAAAGTCAAGAAAACATCGTTCCATATCTCAAAACTAAAACTCCGTGCAGAGCGCATCTTGGCTTCATTTAACGCAAACTTTTCCGGAAAGCTAGGGGAATTACTCATGAAATTGGACGATTTTTCTTTAGCTACAGCAGCGATCGCCGCGATCTCATCCAATGCTCGCCGTCCGACTCCTAACGCGAAACCAGTATGAGCAAGGGCAACTAAACAATCCATACCTAACGTATAAAGCCGTCCTCCACGCTTGGGCTGTGATTCATTCATCAAAAAGCTAAATGTTTCCAATTGATATTGCTTGGTGACGGAGAAATCAAAACTACCAGTGTCTTGTAAACCTAAAACGTGCCAATTATCACCAACAGTAATGGCATTTCGTGGTAAATAGAACAACCGTTGTTCGGGGCAACCATTGGGTAGTTGTCTAGGTCGATCTTCATCCATGACCGTGACTCCGCAAAAAATATAATTGGCGTGTGTAATACCAGTGCCATAACTGTAGTCGCCATTTATCAGGTATTTGTCGGCATTCTGTACTGCTTTTCCGCGATGAAAAGCTCCGCTTCCAGCTACTACTAAGTCAACTGTATTGCCAAACATTTCTGCAACTGCGTCATCCCCCAAAAATGCAGCGGCTAGTCCTGTTTGTACTATGCTGTTTAAAAGACACCAACCTGCGGCAGCATAATTGTAAGAAATTTCCTCAATCACTTGTATGACTGTCAAAGGATCTGCCTCAATCCCCCCAAGGCTTTTTGGAATCAGCATCCGGTAAAGTCCGGCTTCTTTCATTGTTTCAACTGTCTTATAAGTTAGATGCCGTTGCTTTTTTGCATTATTTGCTTCAGCACGTAAAATTGACGCAATTAACTTAGCATTTGCAAGTAAATTTTGGTTGTTTTTTGGGAATTTGACAGCATGTATTTCTAGTTGCATGAATTTTTTCTGTGTATGCTTAAATTTGCTATTGCCGATCTGCTCGGTATGTTTTAGCTAACCTAACTGAAACAGAATACCTTCCACCCCGATTCCGGGTGAAAATGAAAAGGCCATTCCAGTTAATGTTGTCAGGTTTTCAGGGGACTTTTGAGCCTGATTCTGCTGGTTACTTAATCTCACATATTCTTGGTCAGCAATAAGATAATCCTTATTCCTTCTCAATATCATCTGTTGGATCACAAACAGTACCGAAGGACTCAGCATATTGCCATACTGACGAAGGATATCCCAACTATCAGCCACTTGATCATCCCTCAGCCCAAGAGAAAGCTGTGACTTCTCAATAATGCGTGTGCCACCCGGATGAATAGCCCACAGATCAATATTTTCTTTCGTTAATTGATGACTTGCGAGAAAACGTTCAATAATGGGATTAACTCCAGTTTCAATATAATCAGGTAACTGGCGTGACAACTGACAGGTAATCCCATTATCTTTTATGCCCAGGACAATACCATCTTTGGTTTGTGGTGCCAGGTAACTGAAGTTATCTTTAATGACGACCTTACCTCTACCGAAGGCTTGCTCTTCTTCCATTGCTCCGATAATCATTGCGGCGCATCCATCGCCAAAAATGCTATGAATAATTACATCCCCGATTTCATCTTCAAATACTGCGTTGACTGAACTCAATTCCAGGCAGACTACAAGGGCTTTATGGGTTGGATGAGCTAGTACATGATCGCAGGCAACCCGCAGTCCATTCATCGCGGCTGCACAACCCATAAAACCTACTGTCACCCTGCCGATGTCTCGTCTGAGTTCGAGTCTCTCGATTAATTCTGTATCTACTCCCGGTGCGAGAAAGCCTGTACTCGATACAAAAACAATTAAGCGAATAGAATCAGCGATGTTTTCCTGACTTGCAGATGCCTCTTGGAGTGCTTGTCTTGCCACCCGTTCAGCGAGAGGAACAGCATATTTCTTATACATCAGCATCCGAGATTCAATATTACCATGCTGCTTGCTGAAGGCTATTGTTTCATCAGATAGTAAATTAACAGCCAAGTGCCTCGTCTCAATTCGGGTATTTTTGTAAAGCTTATCTATCCGGGCGCGATTTTCTTCCAAGTTAAGAAGGTTTGTAACGGCTCTGGCTGCATCAGATTGTGGAATGATGTTTTCAGGGGTACCAGTTGCGAGACTTTTAATGATTGGAAAAAACTGCTTTGATTTCTGCATACTGGAGTATCAAATATATATTTTACTGAAACACAGGGTTTTGCAGCTAAGGCTTATGGTCAAATTGAGTTGAGTCCATAAAAACCTTTGCCAATGTATTCCAGCGATGTTAATAATTGTTGTGGATGCAGGTGTTCCTTGACAATTCCAAAGTTATTTTTTTGGGCGCTTCTTGATGGACTAAACAAGTAATATTGGATCAAGATTGGCAGTCGTTCCCGAAAAAAGTTTTTTGGTTGTAACCAGACAATGTTAAATTTCTCTGCTTCTTCTCGGATAATATCTTCGCTGATAATATTAGCAAAGCCACTTTTTTGATATGGCAAAGTGTGGTGTACGCGATGTGAAGCAAGACCAGCAGACAGAAAGCAGTCAATGTATTTGTTGCCAATCATAGTCAAATCATAGGCATTTTTTATTTGGAATACTGCCCAATCTTGTGACTCTATAAGATCGACTTGTGCTGCTTCTGCCTCTTCAAAATCGTGACTAGCAACAATCAGGAAAGTGCTGATCCATAGCGTCATAAAAAATTGGAGAAACCAAGCTCCCAAATCGCCATTTATCCAAAACAAAATTAACTCACTAAAAAGAAGTATCCGCATACCAAAGAGACCAGTATAATGGAGGATACTTTCTTGCCAAGAGCCATATAAATCTTTAGGATTACCAAAATTGTACCCAAATAATAAGCTAATTGCCCGAAAAAACATTCCAGTAATAATATGCGCCAATTTATGTAAAGTATGCACCGGAATTCGATAATAACGCGGAAGTTCTAGGATGGCTGTAAAAACATTTCTCTTGATGTCAGGTTCACCTTGGGTAAATGGATGATGCATCAATGTGTGACCATCCGTAACTACAAAAGCCATCGGAACGTAGCTGAGATCAAAAATGTGTGAAAATATTTTGTTGAGACCAACTTGTTTTCGATGAATTAGATAATGACCAGCACCTGAGAGCGAGATTCTTAAAATCACCATCAGTGGAACAAACAGATAAATTGGCATATAATGCGTAAATTTTAATCGCATCAATTCCACAAGGATATAAACCCCGAACAAAATCATAGTGATGGCATCAAAAAGCCAGTCCATTTTCGCAATCTTTTCTATCATTTCTGGCGTGTTTAATCTTACCTTGATCTGATTAAGAAGTTGCTCTTTGTTGTCAAAGTTAAACTTTGGTGTATCTCTCCAGCTATCAAATCCTTTATTAAACAAGAATGCTGGAGCACCATATTTAGGATGGACATCATCAGGTGTGGCTTTTCTTCCTAAAGCATATTTTTTGAGAATTTTCTGATTCTTGTCAGGATGGGGATGAAAAATATTAATGAGTGTTGTAATATCTCTATTTCTCATGCGTCCGATGAAGAAACCACCACCGGGATGCTGCTTTATGAAGTCTGATAGATCGTATGCTTCTCCTTCGTAAACCCATACATTAGCCATACTAAGTGGCTGCTGATTTAGCGGTTTCTTTTGTGTAATTTCTACCATAATTAAATGTACGTTATTGTACTAAAAACGGTTGAGATACGGACTTCTGTAAAATCACGAAAACCCAGATTTGTAGGGGTTTAGCACTGCTAAACCCCTACCCGGAGAATCAAGTAATTAAGCCGTGTTGAGTATAGCTCACTAAAAGCTAGGATAGGGCTATTTCATTCTAGATTCAGGCAACGAATTTACGTACTTTCACCCGTCGAAAGATAGAATCTCTGAAGCCTAAAATGACGCATTCTCGTAAATGCCTAAAGTGTCAACATTTAGGCTAGAATAGCCCTAGCACTAGGCTATAAACCTATACTACCAGGGGATTGGCTTGGAAAAATAAATGAAGATTAGCTTACTTGTTAGGATTTCCAAAAAACCAGTTTCCAACAGCATCTGGATCATTACTTAAGTAAAATTCCCGAACCAGATCCAATAAGTGCTTTATTTCCATATATCCATCTCCATCAGGATCGACCATAAGCTTAAGTTTGGCAATTTCCTGATCGTTCATGTCTGGTGTTACTCTCTTGTTCAAAAACATCTTAATATCGAGTTTACCATCTCGATCCGCATCGTCTGAATTAAATATCCCCTCATGTTGTTTTTTAAATACTTCATCATACCGATTATTACTTAGAACTGTATCATGATAATCCAGCCATTCATCCAAGCTGACTTTGCCATCCCCATCTGTATCCATATTTTCGCGCAAATTATTCCACTGCTCTTCAAAATTAGAGCGCAATGTTTCATACTCAGTCGATCCTGGTTGAAGATGATTATCTTGGAGAATGGTCTTAAAATCTAGATCGAAATCATCTTTCTGAAGGAAACCATCTTTACTGCTATCTTGACGGTTAAATAGTTTGGTTAGTTTGCGCTTCTGTAATTCACCTAACATGAGATTGCTCCTTGTGATTGGCTGATAAAAAAAGTTGAATTAGTTTTAACCGGATCTAGGGATTATAGTCGGGTAAGAAAGTATACGTTGCCGCATCCTTCTCCCCTAATGACCGGACTTGACAATTACTCATCATCCGGCTCATAGCCTATAGTTTCTAAGAATGTTTAACTAACAGATTATGTTTCTAAAGTTTGAGCATAATAAAATACGTAACTAAAGTCTAATGCTTTATAATCATCGCAGTTATAACTTTTAGGCATACCCAGTAAAAGCATGGAATTACGCCATCTTAAATATTTCGTAGCGGTTGCAGAAGAACTAAATTTTACTCGTGCTGCCGTCCAGTTGTATATTTCCCAACCTGCCTTAAGCCGTCAAATCAAAAGCCTTGAAGATGAACTAGGTGTTATACTTATTCTCCGACAACCGGATGGATTAAAACTTACAGAAGCGGGAATAATGTTTCTCGAACAAGCAAAAGATATTTTGAATCGCAGTCATATCGCTGTTCAAAATATTAAGACTAATTACACAAATATAAATAAGCCTTTGGTAATTGGCTACATCCCCACAATTCTCCAAAGTTTTTTAGGTGAAGCTATATCTAAACTTAGACTTTCTGATCCTAAAATTATGATTCGTTTTCAGGAAATGTCGCCTCATGATCAAGTTAAAGCTCTAAGAGATAGGGCAATAGATATTGCTTTCATGGGCAATCCACCCGATGATTTAGAACCAGAGTTTATAGTTAAATGTGTTAAGCAAGTTCTTATTGATGCGTTGTTACCAGATACCCATCATTTAGCATATCAACCGTCTATCAATCTAATGGAACTGGCTCTTGAGCCATTTATCGGGATGTCTGAAGAGACTTTTCCAGGGCGTAATGATCGTATCCGTGATACTTGCCACAAAGCTGGTTTTACACCCAATCTGCAATTGTTTGCTGATAGCCATGCTTCGATAATTGCTTTAGTCGCAGCAGGACAAGGGGTAGCAGTCATGCCGAGAGAAGCAGAATCACTACCTCATCCTAAAGTTATATTTATGCCCCTTCATCATCCAATACACTACGCTCGATCAACTGCTGTATGGAGGAACGAAACACCTGCTAAATCTTTAAATCAATTTATAAAAATTCTATTTGAGCATACTGAAACTTTAAAATTTCCTAATTTTAAAAAAGCAATTACAAACTCAAATTTTCCAATTTCTGCTAGAGAATAGACATAAATTGATTTTATTGTTCTTTATAAATTATCTATTCAGATGAGATTAATTGCGAAATTCACATATATGTTGAGCAACAATTTGTGATTGTTCCAAATGCGGAATATGACCACAATCTTTAATCCAAATTAGTCTACTTTGCTCAATAGCTTTAGCAAATTTTGGAGCATCCCCAGTTCCTAAAATTTTATCACTATCGCCCCACAAAATTAATGTTGGTTGTTTAATTGTGGCAAGTTGCGGAAATTTAAAAGCACTATAACCGCCACTTTTGGTAAAAGCAATTAAAGCTTGAGTCCAATTAGGCATTTGCAGGTGTAACTCTCCACAGCATAAAGCATCATCATTAATCAGATTAGGGTTTTTATATGCAGTTCGACAAATGCGATCGCGCACCTTGGGATTTCGTAAAAACTCCGTCGCCCAATAATCCAAAGGTGGAAAAATATATTTAGCTAACGGCGAATTTCCCTTTAACCCGGCGCTATCCATTAACACTAATTGCTTTACTGCGTCTGGATAAGTGAGAGTAAAATCTATAGCCGCAGCGCCACCCATGGACGCACCGACCAAAATCACGGGCTGATTAATTAGGCTTTGCCAAAAAGAGTAAAGATGGTTTTTAATCGCTTCTGCACTGTAAGCAATTCCCGGTAATCTATCTGTAAAGCCAAACCCCAGTAAATCTACAGCCCAAACTGCATTTTTTTCAGTCAGTAAAGGCAGTAGTCGCCGATATTCAAGTATCGAACTATCAAAACCATGAATTAATAAAATCGGTGTCCCACCCTGTCCTTGCTGAATATAAGTGGTATTAATAGGTTCATTGCTTAAATAAGTAGGAATCGCCTGACGTTGGATATTTTGAGCCAAAGCGATGGATGTTGGTTCTGTGAGTTGCCCAACTGCGGTAGGAAGAAAACTTGGAAACATAACCCTCATTTTAGATCACAGCGGATCATCTCAAGCAATACCCGGTGACTAATTAAAAAAGAAAATTGCCTCAAAAATTAAAATCGGTACACAATCCCCGTAAAATAAGAATCACTTATCCCTAACGTAGGAGATTAAAGCCATGCCAATGGCAGTTGGCGCAATTGAAACATTAGGTTTTCCCGCAGTTTTAGCATCAGCAGACGCAATGGTTAAAGCCGCCAGTGTCACGATTGTTTATTACGGTATCGCAGAAAGTGGTCGCATGATAGTTGCTGTCAGAGGACACGTTGCGGAAGTGCAAACAGCCGTAGCCGCTGGAATTACCGCTGGTGAAGAAGTTTATGGTGGTGAGGTTATTACCCACTACATTATTCCCAATCCCCCGGAAAATGTGGAAACCATCTTACCTATCCACTTCACCTCCAAATCTGAACCTTTCCGGATTTTCTAAGTAAGTTCGCTATCAAAAATTGAAGCCTCCCTTCATAAACATAATTTGTAGCAACCTATAACTTTTTATATTCAAAACAGGAGTTAAAAAATGTCACTACAGGCTGTTGGATCATTAGAAACTAAGGGTTTTCCCGCTGTCCTCGCAGCAGCAGACGCAATGGTAAAAGCCGGTCGAGTTACCCTCGTTGGTTATATCCGAGTTGGTAGCGCTCGCTTTACAGTCAATATTCGTGGTGACGTTTCCGAAGTCAAAGCCGCTATGGCTGCCGGTATAGATGCTGTGGAAAAGGTTCATGGTGGTACTCTCGAATCTTGGGTAATTATTCCCCGTCCCCATGAAAACGTAGAAGCTGTCTTGCCAATTGCTTATACAGCAGATGTTCAACAGTATCGAGACTCGGTGGAAAATCCCATCATTGCTCCGTCTAATAGACGCTAATTTCAATTGGTGATTGGTAAGAATTTATTCCTGGGCTGCTATCTCCTAAATTCTCCTCACAATTCCAATCACTGACATTACACTTAGAAGTTAACTGAGGTTTAGTAATCTCCGTCATGGTATAGTTATTATGCAATACAGTTTAGTATTGATTTATATAGGACTAATATTTGATTTTTGATAGCAAAGCGTGGCGTTAGCCATAAAGTATTAAATAAAACCAATAATCTCCAAAAACCTAACCCCCCTGCCCTGACAGGTGTAGGTTTTTTACAATTGGGTTTTATGCGGGACTTGGAAGACAAGGAAGGAAAGTAGACAAGGGAGTATGAAGAAAAAGAACCGGAAAATTCCGCCCGATATGTTGCCTCTCTTCATAGGTTTTAATTCTTCTTTCTCCTTTCTCCTTCCTCCTTGTCCACTTTCCCTCCTTGTCTGCCAAGTCTGGCCCCTATTATAAATCTCAATGTAAAAAACCTACACTTGTCAGACCCCCCTGCCCCCCTTCCCTACAAGGGAAGGGGGGTTTCAAAGCCTCTCCAGTTATAAAAGCTGCTCCTTTTCCCTCCCTTGTAGGGGAGGGTCAGGGAGGGGTGCGGGGAGAGGTTTACAAGAGGGGTTAATTTATACCTTGAAAACTTTTAAAACATCCTCTAAGGCGCCATTCCAGGTTAAATCAGAATTGCAGGTTATTAAATTTGCGTTCCATAGTATTATCTGAAATAACAAATCAATTAGGAGTTATTCTATTCTAGCAAATCACTAAATCTAATATTGAAGTACAGATAAACGGCAATAAATATTTATCATTCAAAGTAGGCGTGAAGCTAATTGTGTTAGGTTTTTGAGTTGTAGAAATCAAAGTCAGGAATTTATATATTAGTTCTATAGTTGCCAAATTTATCAATTAATTCAGATTTTCAGACAATTTCCAGAAAATTGGCAACTTATCAATAGAAAAATACGTCTTAAATAATGATTCTTTTTGTAAAAAAAAGATATTTATCCTAGATAAATGACCAGTTCCATATATTAGTAACAATGGCGGTTGTGATGCCAACTTTACAACAGAGTTTCGAGGAGCGTAATATCGCGATGACAGAACATGGGGCAAATTTAGCTGAATATTGGCAACAGCAACTAGCTATAGAATGTCCAGAACAAAGTCAGACTACTAGACAAAGTATTGTTACCTGGCTTTTGGGCGTAGATTTAGAACGGTTTGATTTACTTAACCCGAAAGAACTAGCAATTGCTAAACAAGCAATGGAATATCGTTGGCGAATTCTGCACAAACGCTATTTAGGTATGAGCAGAGAAAGGGCTTATCGTCAACTTATTAGCCGGTTGGGTAGTGTGGTTGCTATTAGAAACAAAATTCAGACTTGGATATCTCTCAGCCGCGATCGCCAACGGAGTGTGATTGATGTCCTCCAAGAAGTCCTCCAAGAACTACTCCAAAGCGATTCCTATATTCAACAACAAATGGCGCACATTGGCGCATTGACAACGGATAAAAGATTACGGGATACGTTGTTATTTGCCAGTATTGAAGAATATTGTTTACGCCCAGTTCGGAATCAACCAATATTAATGTACCGCTTTGTTAACTACCTGCGGCGAATCCAGCGGGGAGGTTTAACACAAGTACCAAGTAGTGAATTAGTTAAACTTGTTTCTGAAGAAATTCTGGCAGAAAATAACGACAATCCGATTAACTTAGTTGATAATCAAGCGATCGCTAAATATCAAGAAACCCAACAGCTAGAAGAACAACAAGCTAACCGTCAACTCGTACAACAAGAATTTGAACAATATTTATTAGAAAATATTGGCCAAGAAGCAGTAGATTGGTTGCGCTTATATCTGCAAGGCAAATCCCAAGAAGAAATTGCCAAACAACTCAACAAACCCATTAAAGAAGTATATCGTCTGCGGGAAAAACTCAGTTATCATGCCGTGCGCGTCTTTGCCATCAAAGGCCAACCAGAATTAATTGATAACTGGCTTGCCACTTCCTTAGAAGAACATAATCTAGGGTTAACAGAAACCAAATGGCAAGAACTTTCGGAGAAAATCACCCCTTTAGGACAAAAAATCCTTAATCTTCGCAAAGCCGGTAACTCCATAGAAGCGATCGCCCAACAGCTACAACTAAAAACTCATCAAGTTCTAGGTGAATGGACAAAAGTTTATCTTGCAGCCCAAACCCTGAGAACTCAGAATTGACTGTAAAAATGTTTTCTCCTCACACCGAGAAAATAAAGTATAAAAATATCTTTTTATCAGTAAAAACCTCATAATTTTCCTAAATAACCCAAGTTGCTAGTGATTTAGTTTAGGCTGGTAAGGGGTCATTGATAATTGTCAGTATCTAATTGTCACCTGTTCCCTACTTACAATCATTTCTTACATATATTCATGAAAATAGATATTGTTAGTGATACCTTTCCATTGCTAAGTACAGCCAGTCCACAAACGATAGAATGGCTGCTCAATATAGCAATTGAACATGATTACCCCTCCGAACGCGCTGTGTTAATGGAAGATGCCTGGGGTAATGCAGTTTACTTTATTGTTTCTGGTTGGGTAAAAGTTCGTCGGAACAAAGGGGATGAATCCGTGGCCATAGCAATTTTAGGCGCTGGTGATTTCTTTGGAGAAATGGCTGTTTTAGATGAATCTCCACGGTCAACAGATGTGATTTCTCTTTCAGACGTAAAATTACTGAGTGTTTCTAGAGAGCGTTTTATTCAAATCTTGTTTAAAGATCCACAGTTACATCATCGGATGTTACAAATGATGGTGCGACGAGTCCGGCAAATTAACCTCCGGTTACAAATGCGTTTATCACCACCTGCGGTTAAACTCGCCCATACTTTAGTTAGTTTAGCCGATAGTTATGGTCAAGAATCAGAACAAAGCAAGCAAATTTTTAATATTCCCCGCCAAGATTTGGCAGCGGTGACAGAAATCACCTTAGAAGAAACAACCAAAATCATGGAAAAACTCTCGGAAAAAGGATGGATTAACATTGATACTGCTAACAACACCATTGATCTAATTAATTATAAACAACTCATGGTTTTAGCGACTAAACTCTAATCTTTGGTTCAGCAATTCCAAATTCAAAATGTAACAGGGGATACAGAATAAAAATTACTTCAAGCATTTAAAATAAAGTCAAAGATTTAAAGATTGGGTTGAGAGGAAATGGAAGTCAAAGACCTGAGTTTTATGGGGTTATTAGGCTATTTACAAGTAGTTATTACCAGCATGGTTGACCCTCGAAGAGAGAGCGACGCCACACGATACAGTCGAAAAGATGTAATATTAGGGGAGTTTACCGCTTTTTTTCGGCAAAATGAATCATTTCTAGAATATTAGCGTCAACTGAATAGTCGTTGTGGAAGAGATAACGCTCAAAGTCTGTTTGGTCTGGTGAATATCCCGACATTAGAATATACGTGTAACATTCTGGATGGAATAGCAGTCAATCATAGTATTTACCCCAGGCGACTGTTCGAGTTCTGTCATGGAGATTGTTGTAGTGACCCATGCTACAAAGCGGTCTTTTCTGACCAAGGGTGCGACGGTCTACTACTTCCTCTAATATACAAGGGTGGGTTAGTGCCAGCCTAAGAGGGTGTTTGATAGCGTTCACGAAGTGTGCCGTATCCCTGCGGGAGCCGGAGGCATCAGGCATAGCGTGGCGTTAGCCATAAAGTATTAAATAAAACCAATAATCTCCAAAAACCTAACCCCCTTGCCCCCCTTCCCTA
>JANMEE010000238.1:0-42024 GCA_031376645.1 Dolichospermum sp. OTE_75_concoct_329_sub
CTAATAGGTTATTAATCTCTGTTACTCGTCTTTCTTGTCCGTTGTTTTGAGCTTGAATTAGGTCTTGCTGTAAGCGGTTTAAGTCAGCTTCTAATTGGGATTTATCTTCGAGGGTTACGCGATGATGAGAACAACTAAGACAGGCATAGCGATGTTGACAATCTCCTAACATGGTGGGACGATGACATTCTCCTAGAGGGGTACTAACTTTGAGGAGATTTGCTAATTTTTCATACCTGGTTTTTCTGGGTTTAAAAGCTGTAATTTGACCATACATATCTACATAACCTTTGAGATTAGCTTCTTTTTCTAATCTGATTAGTGAACGCTGGCGATAATGAGGTAGCATATCTAAGGAACCGTGACCTAGTACGGCGGCGATATATTCATCTTCTACTTCACAATGAGCCATAATGCTGGCTTTGGTGCGGCGAAACATATGGCTAGTGAGTTTAAATCTGTTGCCATATTTATCTTTTAAGTTTGCTACTTCTCGAAATTTAGTTAGCCAGTTACTAATTTTTAATCTGGTAATTGTTTGGGGTTGATAGCACAGTGTTATTTCAGATTCTCTATCAGCCCAAGGAATACTTTTTTGGGGACTATAAACGTGACAAAATAGTTTATCGAATTCACTATCTCTACCAAATTGGGTATCCAGAAATCTCTGCTGTTCTTGAACTAATTCAGCTACTTGAGGATGAATCTGAACAAACCGCCAGTGTTTGAGTTTTTCAAACCAACGTAGTAAAAACCATTTTTCGCTTTCTTGTTTGAGGCTATGGCGTGGCATGGTGAGAATTTCTCCAATGCGGCAACCTAATGCCAATTGTAACCGAAAAAGTCTTTCAATTGTCGGGGGGAATAAGTCAAGTTTTTCGTAGATTTGGTAAAGAACTTCTTCTGGTATTGTCTCGATTTTGGGTGTTTTTTGGGAAATTCTGATGGGGGTGAAGGCGATTTCTAACCACTTTTCTTCTCGCCACAGATTGAGAGCATAGGTAATTGTATTTTGACGATTATTACTGTTAATTTCGCTGATAAATTGATGGAGGATTGATTCTGTTAAAGATTGGGGCTGGGTATATCCATTGTTATATAAAAAATGCGCTAAGTGGTTTAAACAACCTAGTCGTTGAATAATACGACCCAGGGAATATCTCTCTCGAATGCTGGCTCTAATGGTTAGTTGAGTCAGTTGTTTTAACCAAGGCAGTGAAATTTTGTGGAAGTAGAGATGATAATGTCCATTAATTCGGCATTCTTCTTGGCTATAACCTAATTCTAATAGTGACCAAACATCTTGATTCATTAGTGGGTCATTAATCCACTCTTTTCCTAGTTCGGAGTTTTTAATTCGTTCTTTTAATGTCTTTGAAACAAGTGCTTGTGCCATTAGTTTTCTTCTTCTTCTCTTAGGTATTGGTCTAGGGTCATTTCATCAAGAACATGACTGTAAATGTCTTTGGTTGTGACGATTGAACGATGTCCTAAAAGCTGTTGTACATATTGGTCAAGATAATTATCTTGCAACATTCTGGTAGCGAAGGTATGGCGAAATAGGTGGGGATGTGCTTTAATTCCTGTTCGTTTGTGGAGTTGGTCAAATAATTTATTTAAGCGAACTAAAGACATTGCTTGTCCTTCCCATTTCCCTGATAAATTGACGAATAACATTCCATGTCCCAAGGTTTCGGCTCTATGTGGATATTCTTCTAATAGGTAGGCATGAAAGGTCTCTTGAATGGCTGACCGTTGGTGTAGAATTGGGATTTCTCTTTCTCTTCCTTTTGCCATTGCACTATTAGGGTTGTCTTCTCTGCGGACAATGCGAATGCGTCCACTGATATCTAAATCTTTTACGTCTTCTAAGTGTAATCCTAATAGTTCTCCTCTTCTTACTCCTGTTGAACGCAACAGCATGATAATTAATCTGTCTCGATAAGTTGTACAGGCGTTGGCTAAGGTGGCAATTTCTTCGTCTAGTAGACATCCACTAAATTGTTTCGGTTCTTTTATTTTGATGCGTTTGCTTTTTTGTGGATTGTTTTTGGCAATACCTTTGAGAAAGCCTCCTCTTCTTCCCCAATGATGCGCTAGTTTGGTGAAATTTTTTTCTTCTATTCTGCCTTCAATTGTGTGATAGGTATAGAATTCTTGGATGGCGGTGACTGCTTGATTGACGGTGCGAGGACTTCTTTTGGCAACTATTTCTCTGACTTTTTCTGAGATGGCTTCTACTTGACTACCTAGTAAGTACCAATTCACAAAGTCGGCTAATTCATTTAACCCAATTTCAGACCAGTTGAGAGATTTGAATTCTAGCCAGCGCCAAAAGTCTACTAGTCGATAAGCGTATGTACTGATTGTGTTAGGTGCTAATTGTCGCTTTCTACAGTAGTTCAAAAACCTTTGGATTGGCTCTATGGGTAGGCAGGTTTTTTGGTCGAAGACACAGCTAAATCTTTCTTCTGTGTCAGGGGATATCGCCCATTCTACTTTGACCATTTTCTACGTTGTGGAAATTAATTTGTTTCTACCCTAACGCAAAAATTAGGTCTGTTGTTGTTGTTTTTTCTATGTTGTGGAGGTTGTTGTTGTTGTCTATATAACCAAGGTGTCATCTTAGTTATCATCGCGGTGGCAAAGGTAATATTTCTGTGGGGCAATTGTCGTTGTTTGATCTGTCGGGGTTTTAACGGTACAACCGGGATAAGCGCAAAATAGGACACGATGTAAATAATTGTTGCAGACTAGGAAGATTGGTAGCAAACTAGTCTGTTAATTTTGTGTGTTTTGGAGCTATTTCCTGGAAAATTATGGATGTCACCGTAGTTTATACATCGAAAGCATATATTTCAGGCACTTTTTCCTAAAAATATGCCATAGGTTTTCTGCATGAAGTCTTATGGAGGAAGGAGTTCAGAGTTAATACACTACTAGCAAGCCAAACCGAGATACTTGTAAAAATCGGCAAGATGGTCTGGAAACTATTGCTATATCTAGGTTTTGGGCGATTCGTACAGTTATCCCATGCCAGGTGGAGCGTGTAATGCAAGTCTTCTATCGTGCTGTCAGTGCTGACTATGCGCCGCTTTTCTCATGGGGCTAATACCAAGCAGCACTTTTTTAGTTGGTAGACGAGTGGTTCATTCGAGTCGCTCATCCTGTCATCCTACCGCATTATGTACCCCTGCTCCCCCGCTCTCCCCCAAAATTTTTCGCTCTTCTCTAAAAAGCCAGGAGTTAAGTGGGTGCTGGTATTGCGGTCAGGTGGGGTAGATCAATGCTAAAGTAATTATCGAAAAGAGATGTTTTCGATAATTGTATGCAGCCACCCCAAGATTCAAATTCACTCGCCAACGTTAACCCCTTCCAAATTGCCGCTGAACGTGATTTGTTGGCAGAATTGTTGGTGGGCAAGCGCAATAAAAGCACCCGTCATGAATACGCTAAAGATTTAAACAAATTTTTCCTGTCTGTGTGCGGCCAGTTGCCCACACCAACTTTAGTGGGGCAGTTTTTGCAGATGCACAGGTACTCGGCTGTGACTTTGGTTTTGCGGTACAAGGCGGAGTTGGTTGACCAGGGTTTGAAGGAAGCAACTGTTAACCGCCGCTTGGCTGCAATTAAGGCGTTAGTTAACTACGCTTATAAGGTGGGTAAGTGTGACTGGACTTTAACTGATATTAAGAGTGAGAAAATTCAACCTTACCGAGATACGTCTGGTATTACTCCTGAAGCTTTTAGAAAAATGCTATTAGTGCCAAACCAGGAAACAATTAAAGGAAAACGGGATTATGCCCTGCTGCGACTGTTGTGGGCTAATGCGCTGCGCCGGGAGGAAATTTCTCACTGTAATATTGAGGATTTGGATTTAGAATTACGGACTTTGAGTATCTTGGGTAAGGGTAAGGGGACGCAGAAGGAAAATGTTGATTTGCATCCCAAAACTTGCAAAGCTCTACAAGATTGGTTGTGGGAGAGGAAGGAATTAGATATCAAGGAACCGTTGTTTATTTCCCTGCGACCTCACTACGGACATCGGCTGACGGGGGATGGAATTCGCAAGATTGTGGTCAAGATTGCTAGTGTGGCGGGGATTTCCAAAACTGTTAGCCCCCATAAAATTAGGCACTCGTCGGTAACTGCGGCGTTGGATGCTAGTGGTGGGGATGTTAGAAGTGTGCAGAAGTTGAGTCGTCATGCCAATTTGAATACTTTAATGATTTATGATGACAACCGCACTAAAGCCCAGGGGAAAATTACAGCTTTATTGGAAGATTTGGTTTAAATTAATTTTTAGGACAGTAATTATCATGTTTGTTAGTGAAAAATGAGCTTCCTACTGCTTGACTGGATAATACAAGCCATCTTGAAATTTCCACCCTAAACTACTGGGATCTCGATTCCTGGACCAACTGATAAATTCCTGCTCAGTTTTGGTTTCCCGTTCTGTAATTAAACTCTGCGGTGTTACCCCCAACCGTTGCGCTAAGTTCTCAGGAGCAAATTCTTTAATTTCTACTGGTTGTTGTTGATACTGGTAGGGATACCCTGACCGCCGGGGTCTAGAATTACCACCACCGTATTTGCCAGAAGCGATGCCTGTGGCGAGCGAAGCTATCGCTTTTTCAATTTTCTCTAACTGTTTACCAAAGACTTCTAGTTTAGTGGCCACCTGTTGATCTTGTTGGCAAAGGTGCGTTTCCACTTCTCCCAGCTTCTCCTCAACTTGCTGTAATTCGTTAGTTATTTCTAGTTTTACACTGCTATCGAACTGCGCTATCAATTCCTGTAATCCTTGCAATAACGCCGTTGTATGACCATCGCGGTGGATTTTGGCTAAGTGGCGTACTACAGGAATTAGTACAGTAGGCACGCGAATCATCTCGCTGGGTGGGGTCTTGTTGGCAGTCATGATATCTGTGGTTGATATCGAATATTGTAGATCAAAAGCCATAAGTTTCCTCGAAGAAATTTGTCGGTTCGCGGACAAATTTTCGCTTAATCTGCGACAAGGGATGCTAGAACCCTTATTATTCCGTTGAGATTTTTTCACGTAGTCTGCGAACCGACATAAGGAGCAATGCCATGTCATAAGCGATTGAGCGGAGCGCATTGCGTCCCGGAGGGAACTAGCGCGACCTAGTAATCGCTTGATCTATGAGCAAAAAGCGGCACAACTGGGGCAGCAGTTGCTAACCAGCAAGCATAAGCGAAATTATAGTTCCTGATGACATATACGTAGAAAAATATTTAAACCACTTTCCGCATAATTTCGTATGTACAAATCTAAAAAAAAGAAGTATAAACTTATAGGTAGCTGTACACAATCATTGATAATAGCCTGTTATGTCTAAAGTATAGATTAACCAATAAAGCTATTTGTAGCAAATTTTATCAAGAGCAACGCTACAGCCACCGCAAATACTCATAAATTTAAGTACATCCTTATCAGCAAAGCATCATGAGCCAAACCTTAATCACCCAAGAGTTCGGGATTATTATAGCTGCCAAAAATCATAAACCAACAATACTCAATCCAGATTTTCTCAAATACAGTGGTATAGTCCCGATTGAATGGGAATTGGCTCGTCAACCGATATACACTCAAAGCGTATCCCAAGTCGCTTTTACCAACGGCATTGCTATCATAGCTGAACCAACACGAGTTATGTTCATAGAAGCTATTGAAAATAAAGCAGTAGAAGAAATTGCCGTTGCCACTATTGCTAAAAAATATGTTGAAGCCTTACCCCACCTCGAATATGAAGCTGTAGGAATTAATCCTAGAGGCTACATTACTTTTGACCAACAGCAAGATGCAGCCCGTTTATTCCTCACAGAAACACTACTGTCTCCAGGTGCTTGGCAGGAATTTGGGACTACTCCTGTTCGGGCCACACTGAACTTAGCTTACACTTTAGAGCGCTGCCCATTTTACCTGAGTGTAAATGAAGCGGCACTGCGGAATCCAGATGAAACAAGTACCCCAATTTTATTGTTCAGTGGTAGTTTTAGCTACGAAGTCAAGAGTGAAACTCCACTTGAACGCAAAAGCAGTCTGCATCAAGTTCTTGATAATTGGCAAGCAGACTTATCAGCTTATCAAGAAATTATCAGCACTAAATTTATTGGAAAAAACAGTGAAGATGGAACTGTGCTAACAAGTGTATTTCCTATGAATGCTGTTGTTTAAATAGTAAATATAAACATTGGTTGATCATGCTGTTGTGACTAGATACTGACGGTGCAACAGAAGAGATTAGCTAACATTTTATGTTGCACTATTGTAATGGTCACAGACTTTTTTTCTAGCCAAAGACCATAAGCAAACCCCGTCTAAGTTGAAATCTGTAGTTTTTTTAGAGGAAAATCTCCAGTTTTCAATATTGACGGAGTATAGACATCTCCAGCAAAAGAATGTAGAGCCGAGAATACCTACTCAGATCACGTCTCTACAACGATTTCAGATAAGGCATATTTAATTTTTGGAGATATTTAGGATCTGAATAGTTTAGCGCACAGAGTATTCACTAAGTAGCCATCATGAACTGCGTACACCAGGAGGGATGAAAATCTATTTTCAAGTCAGGTTGACCGAAAAAATTCAAGTTATGTAACGGTATGTACGGTATGTAAAGTTGTCTCCGTAGATTTTGGTTGAGTTTCAGCCATTTTACAAAACGCGATACATTTCGCTTTTATTATGTAAACCTACTTATCGCTAATCTTTCACACCTGTAAATCTCCTAAATACCTGGACAGAATTAATTACATATTATTTATTTACCAATCCTTTGCCAGTTAAGGATTTCAGTTAAGATGTTTGTGTAATTAATTTTGTCTTATTACTTATAATCGCTCTTTTGGGAAACTTTCTCCAAGAACCATCTTTTAACAATTACTTACTTATTAAAAATTATCAGAGGAAACTATGCTAGGAATAAATGAGTTGTTTCCGACCACTAACTCACTGCTGGTAAACGATGGGTCTCTAATGTCCCTGATTGAAGATCCATTGAAATTGAGTCAAGGAATTGGAATTTTTCCAAATAACTCCTCAAATGCACTGATTGGCTATCCCAGTACAGACCTAATCATTAATAATTCATTATCTTCAACTCCTTTTGCAGAAGAGTTTTCTATCGCTTCAGTTCCTCTGTTATTCCCAGAAAACTCAAGCAATATATCAACTACCACATTAGGACTGCTTACAGGGACTACAAGCGATGACCCATTAGTTGGCCTTTTGAATCAGGATGAGTTCATTACCCAGTTCCTAAATATTTCCCAAGCCGGAAAAAACAATAGTAATCAGCAGCTTGACACTAACAATGTGCCTAGTGACACAGAGTCAAGTCAGCGATTGAACCAACTGACACCGGAAATATTAGAAAAATTCCGTACCGAGGCGATCGCCCGGTGGGCAAGTGTGGGCATTACTCCAGGAGAACAAGGTATTCTTCAGGAAGTGCAACTTGCTGTTGCCGACCTACCTAGTTTAAAATTGGGTTTAACTCAGGGGAATGTCGTTACCATTGACCAAGATGCTGGAGGACAAAGTTGGTTTATTGATTCTTCACCTAGTAATGATGTAGAGTTTAGCAATATAGTTACTGCAAGCGAGTTGCAGGCAATTGAAAACGACTCAGCTTTTGGACGAGTGGATTTGTTAACAGTAATGATTCACGAGTTTGGTCATGTACTTGGTCTAGACCACTTAGATACTAACCAGGTAATGAGTGAGGCATTGGCAATCGGAACAAGACACTTGCCTACACAGGAAATTCTCGAAAATACCAAAGCAGATCAACCCATCAATCAAGCGCTAGAGCTAAATTTACCGACAATTTCTGCTCGTAATGGCATAGTTGACGGTAATTTAAGTACAACTGATGCAATTAATCCTACTCGTAATAGTACATACAGTGATGATTATCAGTTGATTGATTTTACAGTTGGGAAACTTGTTACGCTTGACTTATCCTCTTCCAACTTTTACACTTATTTACAACTGATTAATGTAGATACAGGGCAAGTCATTAGTTCGACTAGTAATTCACTGTTAAGGTTTACCCCTGTTGATGGCATCAACTATGTAGTGCGGACTACCAGTTACTACAGTGGTCAAACAGGAACGTACACCCTGATTGCGACCTCAGGTGCGCCGGATTTGGTAATCACTGCTGCAACTGCACCCAGTACTGCTCCTGAACGCAGCAATATTTCCTTAACTTGGACTGTCACCAACCAGGGAGAAGCAGCAGCAACAAACTATTGGTATGACTACGTTTACTTGTCAGACAACACCATTTTTGATAACTCAGACCGCTATGTCGGCTATTTGGGGAATGGAGATAAAATTCCATTAGCCCCTGGTGCCAGTTACATAAGTACCCAAAACCTGGCACTGCCAAGGGTAGGAGCAGGAAAACAGTATTTGCTATTTGTTGCCAACGGAAATAATAACATAATTGAATCAAGTGAAACCAATAACGTCCGAGCGGTTCCCATCGATATTACCGTACCGGATTTGGTAGTCACAGGAGCAACTGCACCCATTGCTGTTACAGTAGGCAGCACGGCTGAAGTATCTTGGACGGTACTTAATCAAGGCAACGTGCAGGCAACCCATAGCTGGTACGATCGCATTTACCTGTCCAATGACCAAACTCTGGATGGAACAGATACTCAAGTAGCTGCATTTAATTCAGGTACGAATGGTACACCTATCCCCCCAGGAGATACTTACAACCTCAGCCGAACTGTTACCATCCCCAAAACTGCTTTAGGAAACCGTTACCTGCTATTTGTAGCTGATGCAGATAACAACCAGTATGAAACAAATGAAAGCAATAATATTAAGGCAATTCCAGTTGAAGTTAACGCTCCTGACTTAACTGTTTCTGATGCTGACGCACCCGCTAGTGCTGCATTGGGTGAGCAAATTAGTGTCAGTTGGCAAGTCACAAATCAGGGAGATGTGGTTGCAGGGGCAGATTGGTACGACTATTTCTATTTGTCAGATGACCCAATTTATGATAATTCAGATCAGTTCATTACATATAAATGGACAGGTGAACAGACTCCCCTGAGCAGTAATACCACATACACTGCTACGCATACATTTAACATTCCTAGCAATATCAAAGCAGGCAATCGTTATTTACTGGTAGTAGCTGACCGAGATAACTACCAGAAAGAAACCAACGAGAACAACAACTTTTATGCAATTCCGATCATCATTAAAGCACCAGACCTAACGGTGACAGATGCAACCGCTAGTGCGAACAGTGCAGATCCAGGAGCAACTTTATCAGTTTCCTACACAGTAAAAAACCAAGGAGAAGTAAGTGCCAATCAGGACTGGTATGACCAAATCTTCTTATCCTATGATGAAGTATGGGATAGCTCAGATAGTAACCTCAATGACCGTTATACCTCTACAGAAACACCCTTGGCAGCAGATGCCACTTATACCGTCAATAATCGTAGTTTCACATTGCCAGGAGGAGCGATCGGTCAAGCAGGTAATCGCTACCTCCTTGTTGTCACTGATGCTTATGGTAACTATCAGAGTGAAACCAACGACAATAACAATGTTAAAGCTATTCCTCTAACGATTACAGGGACTACAAGTGC
Source organism: Dolichospermum sp. OTE_75_concoct_329_sub (assembly GCA_031376645.1). Taxonomy (GTDB): domain Bacteria; phylum Cyanobacteriota; class Cyanobacteriia; order Cyanobacteriales; family Nostocaceae; genus Dolichospermum. The sequence continues at coordinate 9,649 of JANMEE010000238.1, forward strand.
CAACGCTGATCTAACAGTGACAGCAATTAACGCACCAACAAATGTCAGCACACAGCAGAACGTCACCGTTGCTTGGACAGATAAAAATATCGGTAACTTATCCACCAGTGCCAGTTATTGGTATGACCGGGTGTACATTTCCAGTGATGCTATCCTGGATACCAGCGATACTTACCTAAACGAAACTTACGGCTATCGCACACTGACCCATGGACAAGAGTATACCCAACAGTTAAATGTCACAATTCCTCAAGGCAGAACTGGTACTCAATACTTGCTGGTAGTAGCAGATAATTACAACTATCAAGGAGAAATTAACGAAACTAATAACGTCAGATCACTGCAAATTGAGGTTCAAACTCCTGATTTACAGGTAACTGCATCAACAACTCCGACTCAGGCTTATGCTGGAGCGCAGATAGAAGCAAGTTGGACGGTTCAAAACCAAGGGAACGGTAGTGCGTTTGCGTCTTCCTATTACGACTACTATGGATATTTCTCCGATGCTGTGTATTTGTCAGATGACGACACGCTTTCTACTGACACCGATACTCTACTCAAAAATGTACAAATACAAAAACTCTTTCCCTTAGAGAGCGGCACTAGCTATACCGTCACGCAACTGCTTTCACTACCTAATACTGTCACCAAGGGCAGCAAATATTTACTATTTGTAGCAGACCGGGGTAATCAGCAGGGTGAATCAAATGAGAATAACAATGTCAAAGCAGTTCCTATCAGCATTGTTGACACAGACCCAAATTTACCTTTACTGCAAACAAGTAGTCCAGTCCAAAATCAAAATAGTCCCCAAGCTGTTACTAATCCTAACACAGCCACTTACATTCCCCTATCTAGCAGTTCAACCACAGGACTGCTAGGTGAATATTATCTTCCTGGTAACAATGTCACTACCTTTCCTGACTTTAGCACTCTGCAACCTACATACACCAAAGTTGATCAACAGGTAAACTTCAACTTTGAAAATAATAATTTTGCGAATATTCCGGGCTTGACAAATAATTTTGCAGCTCGTTGGACAGGAAAAATTAATATTGCTACAGCAGGAAATATAACTTTCTATACAACAAAAGATTACTATACCAATGGTAATCGCCTTTATATTGATGGGCAATTGCTGATTGATAATCAAGGGTATTATTCACAAGAACTCTCTCAAACAATTAACCTGACTTCAGGTGAACATGACCTGCGTTTAGAATTTTTCGATAACAATCACTACTACGGAAGTGGGGTAAATCTCAGTTACACTCCAGTGGGAGGCAGTAAGCAGCTAATTCCTACCAGCGTTTTAACACCGACATCTGTAACACCTCCTCAAGACTTAGCTGATTTAAGGATTAGTGGGGTAACTGCTCCCACCGTAATCACTCAAGGTCAAAGTATCAACACTACCTGGACTGTTACCAATCAAAGTAGTAATATTACTCAGAGTCGTTGGTATGATAACATTTACCTTTCTGATGACCTGACCCTAGATAAAGCAGATAAACTAATAACTGGCTTCACCGCAGATACGGACTTAGCATCGGGTAGTGCTTATACGCAAAATAAGAGCATCACCATTCCGACGACTGTTGGGTTGGGAAATAAATATTTACTGTTTGCGGTTAATCCAGATAATACCGAAATTGAGAGCGAACGCACTAATAATGCCTATGCTTTACCCGTTACCATCACCAACCCTGACCTGATTGTAACAGCAGCAACAGTTCCAGCGACCGCAGCCGAGCGCTCATCAATAACAGTGAACTGGACGGTAAAAAACCAAGGAAATGTACCAGCTAATGCATATTGGTATGACTCAGTTTACTTGTCAGACAACACAATTTTCGATGATTCAGACCACTACATGGGTGATATCTGGATTAACGGCAACCCAGAAGCGGGAGAAACTTATAGTCAGGGCGAAATTTTTACATTACCACAAAATAGTGGGTCGGGGAAATGGTATGTGCTGCTAGTGGCTGATAGAAACAACTATCAAGCAGAAACCAGCAATACTAATAACGTCTATGCTATCCCAATCAATATTACAATTCCCGACCTGACTATTACCACCAGCAGCACTCCCACAACAGCAGCATTGGGTGAAACAGTTGCCGTGTCTTGGACAGTCAAAAATTCGGGAGATGTATCAGCAGCAGCAGAGCGGTATGATTCAGTTTATCTCTCCGATGATACCAAATTTGATGAAACAGACACTTATGTTGCTGATTTTTATCTCAGTAATTCTTCCCCTTTAGCCGCAGGTGCAAGTGAAGTTCGCACTGAAAGTATTATAATTCCCAATTCCCCCCTGGGACAACGTTACTTGCTATTTGTGGGCGATCGCTATAATTATCAAAGCGAAACTGACGAGACTAACAACGTCTGGTCAACTCCTATCACCATCACTGCCCCCGATTTAGTCGTATCAGATGTCACAGCCCCAATCACCGCTACACAAGGGGAAACGGTATCACTATCTTGGACAGTTACCAACCAAGGAGATGTTGTTGCTGAAAGAGATTGGTACGACTCAGTATATCTCTCGGATGATACTACCTTTGACTACTCAGACGAGTACATTATCGACCGATGGAATTCTGAAAACACCCCATTAGCGGCTGGAGCCAGCTACAATATTCCACAAGACATCATAATTCCCACTAATGCTAAAGCAGGTAGTCGTTATTTGCTGTTCATTACAGATAGATACAGCAACTACCAGGGGGAAACTAACGAAAATAACAACCTTAAAGCAGTTCCTATCTACATTAAAGCTGCGGATTTGGTAGTTGACAACGCTAGTGTGTCAGCAACGACTGCTGCCCCTGGTTCAACCCTTTCACTCTCTTACACAGTCAAAAACCAAGGAGAAAGCACAGCTGCTCAGGATTGGTACGACCGCATCTACTTATCTAACGATACCATAATTGACGGCTCTGATTCTCAACTCTATTCCCGCTACACTTCAGTAGAAACCCCACTGGCAGTAGATGGTACTTATACACTCAATAACATTAGTGTAACATTACCGAACAATCCGATTGGTCAAGCAGGAAACCGTTACCTGCTATTTGTAGTAGATAGAGATAACTATCAAAGAGAAACCAACGAAAGTAATAACGTCAAGGCAATTCCCTTGACCATTACAGGTCAAAATGCCGACTTAGAAGTGACGGCAGCATCAGCACCCAATGTGGTATCAACGCAGCAAACTGTATCGGTATCATGGACGGTAAAAAATACAGGCTCGTTAGCAGCAACAAATGTGAATGGCGGCTGGTATGATCGGGTTTACATTTCCAATGACAGTACATTTGATGCCAGCGACGTTAGTATCAGCAATTATTATTACTCAGACTGGGTTTCAGCACCACTGGCAGTAAATGGAGAATATACTCGGAGTCGTGACATTGTAATTCCTCAAGGAAGGAATGGCAGCCAATATTTACTGTTTGTTGCAGATGCTAACAATTACCAGAGCGACTACAACAAGGCGAATAACGTTCGTGCAGTCCCAATAACAGTCCAATCTCCTGATTTGGTAATTACTAACGCCACAGCCCCAATCAAGAGCTATCCCAATTCGCGTATCGAACTCAGTTGGACTGTGAAAAACCAAGGTAATGGCAGTGCTATTGCCGATTGGTACGATCGCATTTATCTGTCAGATGATGATACTTTAAACACTAATACCGATACCTTACTCAAAGATGTACTCACAGGTAACTTGACTCCTTTAGCCGTCGGAGATGAATACAGCGTCAGCCAGTTATTGACATTACCCAGCAATATCAAAATTGGAAATCGCTACTTGTTATTTGTAGCAGATATCAATAATGCTCAAGGTGAAATCAACGAAAGCAATAATGTCAAAGCTATCCCGATTGCCATTGGTGATAATGACCCAGATTTAGTAATCACCACTGCTGCTGCTCCCACCACAGCCGTTTTGGGAGAATCCATCACAGTTAACTGGGCTGTGAAAAATCAAGGTAATATAGAAGCCTCAGCGGATTGGTACGACACAATCTACCTGTCCGATGACCAGATGTTAGATAGCAATGATGTAGCCGTTTCCTCCCAAAGTGCAGCTGAAAAGTCTCCCTTAGCGGTGGATTCTACTTATAACTATAGCCGCAGTATTACAATTCCCAATACTATCACGGGCAACCATTATTTGCTATTTGCTGTAGATGCAGGCAAGCAGCAAAGCGAAAAAGACGAAACCAACAACGTCCGCGCAGTCCCGATTACACTGACAGCACCAGACTTAATAGTAAGCGATGCCAGTAGCACCGTTTCTGCTGCCACCTGGGGTGAAACCATCCAGGTTTCTTGGGCAGTAGCCAATATTGGCACAGTGAGTGCTGCTGCGACTTGGGGCGACCAAATTTACATCTCAGATGACGCTATCCTGGATGGGACTGATAAGTTTGTAGCCACTTTTAGTGCGGCTGCTAACGTGCCGTTAGCAGGTAACAGCAGCTATACACAAACGGCAAAGAGCATTACCATTCCCATTAATTCGGGAACTGGCAGCAAGTACCTGTTATTTGTCACAGATGCTAACGATGCTCAAGGTGAAACTGATAACAGCAATAATGTCAAGGCAATATCTTTTGAAGTTAAAGCCCCAAACCTCCAAGTCACTGATACCAATGCTCCCACCAGCGTCACTTGGGGAGAAGTTATTCCCGTTTCTTGGACAGTCAGCAATCAAGGTACAGGTAAGGCTCTAGCTGATTGGTGGGATAACATTTACCTTTCTAGTAATCCTACGCTAGATAGTAGCGATATTTACTTAGGAAATTTATCAGCAGCAAATCAAAGTCCGCTCGAATCGGGTAGCAGTTACACTCTTAATCGTGATATCAGTATCCCAAATGTCACACCTGGAAATTGGTATTTATTAGTTGCCACTGACAATAATGGCAATCAACAAGCAGAAAGCAACGAAACAGATAATGTGCGTGCTGTTGCCTTGGAAGTAAAAGCACCTGATTTGGTTGTCTCTGCTATCACCGCTCCTACTGAAAGTATTTTGGGAGCAACAATCCCAGTTAGTTGGACAGTCACTAACCAAGGAAATGGTAATGCCCTGACAGATTGGTATGATTACGTTTACCTATCAGCAGACCAGACCCTAGATAGTGCAGACACTTCCTTGGGATACTTGTGGACAGGCGATAAGACCCCATTGGCAGCAGGATCTAGCTACATCGTAGGTAGAGATGTGACACTTCCCAATGTGGTAGCCGGAACTTGGTATCTGTTAGTTGGCGCAGACCGAGACAATTATCAAGCTGAGACGAATAACAATAATAATGTCAAAGCAGTTGCAATTGAACTGGGTGCGCCGGATATTGAATTGACAGATGTAACTGCTCCTACCACTGTTAGCTTAGGTGAAACAATTCAGGTAGGTTGGACTGTTACCAATACGGGAAATCTTGTGGCTCCAGCAGATTGGTCTGACTACGTTTATTTGTCAAATGATGCCACTTTTGATGAAACTGATACTTTACTAAACTACTTATCAGCAGCGGATAAAACACCCTTGAGTGCTGGCAATAGCTATAATCAAACCCTTGAGGTGACTATCCCCGGTACAGGAAGAGGTAATAAATATCTATTGTTTGTTGCTGACGGTAACAATGTACAAGGAGAAAGTAACGAAAACAATAATGTGCGTGCCAAAGGGTTGACAGTCAATGCCCCCGATTTAATAATCTCTGAGGCGACATCTCCAAATCGTGCCATTTTAGGCGAAACTATAGACGTTTCTTGGACAGTCAATAACGCTGGTAGTGGTTCGGCTTTCGCTGACTGGTACGATAGCATTTATATTTCTAATGACACGAATTTTGATGCTACAGATACTTTAGTTACTGACATCTGGACTGGAGAAAAAACCCCATTAGCAACAGGGAGCAGTTACAACATTGCTAAACAGATTACTGTTCCCAATACCGCCACAGGAAACCGCTATCTCTTGTTTGTGGCAGACCGCACCAATAGTCAAAGTGAGACTAACGAAAGCAACAATGTTAAGGCTGTTGCCATTACATTGGGTTCTGTAGACCTTGTACCAACTATTACCTCATCACCAACAACAGCTACATCCGGTACAACCGTATCCTTAGAGTGGTTAGTAACTAATACAGGCTCAATTGAGACACCAGATAATTGGACTGACCGCATCTATCTTTCCACAGATAATAAATTTGATAGCAGCGATTTGTTCCTTAAAGAACTCCAGCATAATGGACTCCTGTCCGCAAATAGTAGCTATGCAGCACAGCTTAACCTGAATTTACCTGTTTCTGTGAGTGGAGATAGCTATTTATTATTAGTCACAGATGCCAACAAGCAAGTAATTGAAATCACTGGTGAAGAAAATAACGTTGCCAGCAGCTTAATTCAAATCGCATTAGCGCCCTATGCAGACTTAGCTGTTTCTAATGTTATCGCACCTACCTTAAGCATCGGCGATCCAGCAAGTGTAACCATCGAGTGGACAGTAACTAACCTTGGTAATGGTATTGGTAAAACTAGCACCTGGGTTGACCGAATTATTGCTTCCCAAGACAGTACAATCGGAAACTCAGACGACATTGTACTGGCTAACTTCCCCCACAATGGATTTTTAAATGTCAGGGAAAATTACACCCGCAGAGAAAAACTCAGCCTCTCTCCCGGTTTTCAAGGTCAATATCAGTTATTTGTGCAAACTGATGCCACCGCTCAGGTATTTGAGAACAGCTTAGAAACAAATAATATCAATACTGCTAATAATCCCTTCAGCGTCGTTCGTATTCCTTATGCAGACTTGCTGATTTCAGAAGTCCAAGCACAAGCAACCGCTAGTAGCGGTCAACAAATGCAAGTATCCTGGAAAGTTGCCAATTCAGGCATTGGCATCACTAACACCAGTTCTTGGGCAGACTATGTTTCATTAGCCAGCGACCCCGAAGGCAGAAATATTGTTGCCAACTTAGGAAGCTTTGAACACATAGGCGCATTAGCTGTGGGTGGAACTTACAATCCCTCTGTTGATGTTACCCTGCCTAACGGACTTTCTGGTAATTACTACTTAGTTGTAACTACAGGTGGTCCATTCGAGTTTATTTACACAAATAACAACAGCCGCACCTCCAACGCAGTTCAGGTAAGTTTTACTCCTCCTCCCGATTTAGTAGTCACAAATGTCACTTCTCCCACAGCAGCCCAATCTGGCAATAAAATTGACGTATCTTGGACAATAGCTAACTCCGGCACAGGTGATGCTGTTGGTTCTTGGACAGATAGCGTATTTCTCAAACAGGTGGGTTCTGAACAATTAATTTCCTTGGGCAGCTTTACCTATGGTAAGGGTCTCCAGGCAGGTAAAAACTATACCCGCTCTGAACAATTTGTTTTACCTTCTACCCTCCAAGGTTTGTACGAAATTGTAGTCAAAACTAACACCACTAACTCTCTCTATGAGAATAGTGCGACAGCCAATAATACCAGCAGTACAAATCCCAACAATCTGCTAATTGGTTTAACTCCTCGTCCTGATCTGCAAGTAAAAGAAATTATTGCACCGACAACAGCCAACGCTGGTGGTACAATCTCCCTAGAATTCCTTGTCAGCAATGAAGGCACAGTTAGCACAAATACACCAAACTGGCAAGACCGAGTTTATTTATCCCTAGATGACAAAATTAGCTATGATGACTTGTCTTTGGGTAGCTTTAACAATGGTGCAGCCTTAGCAGCCACAGAAAGTTACCGTACCCAGGCTAATACCTTGGTAATTCCCAAATACTTCCGGGGTGAAGCCTACCTAATTGTCCAAGCAGATGCTTCTGGACAATTAGATGAATATCCCCAAGAATCTAACAATATTAAAGCAGTCAAATTAAATATAAATTCATTGCCACCTGCTGACTTAGTTACCAGTCAAGTCATTGCTCCCACCCAAGCGTTTGATGGTTCTCAGATAAAAGTCCGTTACACTGTCACCAACCTGGGAATTGGCGAAACCGACCGGGATAGTTGGACAGATACCATTTGGTTAACCACCGACAAAAATCGACCATCTCCAGCCAACAGAGAAGGAGATGTAGAAGATATTCTCTTGACAAGTGTGGGACACAGTGGTTTGTTGAAAGTTGACGAAAAATATGAGGCGGAGGTAGATGTTCCCATACCTAGTCAAGTCACCGGTGAGTGGTACATTACCGCTTGGTCAGATGCTTACAATGTTGTTTTAGAAGACACCTTTGATATTAATACTAATCCAGATGACCCCACAGAACTGGACAACAATAACTACAAAGCTAGACCAATTACCATCCTGCTGACACCACCACCGGATTTGGTAGTAACTTCACTAACACCGACAACTCAAGCAGTAGGTGGACAACCTTTTAGCGTTTCTTGGACAGTACAGAATCAAGGTGCTAATGGCATAGCAGCAAGTAATTGGATTGACCTGGTTTACCTATCTGATAGTCCCACACTCAACGCACCAGGAGCCAAACAATGGTTTTTGGGTAGTGTTGGACATGGTGGTAGTTTGGGAGTGAATGAAAGCTACACTGGAAAACTTGATACTATCCTGTCTCCAGGTGCTAGCGGTCGCTACATTATTGTTCAGACTAACCCTAATGGCAAAGTTTGGGAAGGGCCTTATATTAACAACAATTTGCTGACAGCCAACACTATTGTCACCAGCAGTCCAGCGGACTTAATTGTGACAAATGTGAAAACTCTGCCGCAAAACTTCTCTGGAGAACGTACCACCATTGAGTGGACAGTGAAGAATATCGGCAGTGATATGTGGGCTGGAACTCGCTACTGGTATGATGAGATTTGGGTTTCCCCCGACCCCACATTTATCCCCGGACGGGCAACTAAAGTCGGATTTGTCCCCTATAGTCCCCAGCAACTGTTACGCAGTGGTGATAGTTATACGCAAAATCAAGATATTACTCTACCTGCGGGAATTGATGGTGAGTATTATATTTATGTTAGTACAGATTATAGCTACGACAGATATACGGAAGGCTTCTCTGGTGAAATTCCCACAGGTGGTAACAACAACTCACTGAGGGACAGCTTTGAATATCGCGTATTTGAAGACACAACAAATAATTTGGGTAGCGCCCTGATTCCTGTTACCTACAGAGAAGCAGATTTAGAAGTTACTAATCTTGTAGTCCCTCAAACATCACCCACTTCTGGTCAAACAATTTCAGTCAACTGGACAGTCACTAATACTGGGACTCGTGATACCAGAGAAACTTCTTGGTACGACCGCGTTTATCTCTCACGGGACGGTTCTTTAGACTTTAATGACACCTTACTGGGAGATTTTACTCATCGCGGTAGCTTAAAGCACGGTCAATCTTACATCGGCAATGGGCAATTTACTCTCCCAGATGGCATTGATGGCAATTTCTATTTACTAGTATTCACTGACTCAAACGTTAGTAAGGGTTACAATAATCTTGCCTTTGAAAGCAACCCGACCTTTGGGCGCGTCCCTGAGTTCCAGGATGAGGGTAACAATATTACTGCCGCACCTTTATCTGTAATTTTGCAACCACCAGCAGATTTGCAAGTAACTTCCATTATTATCCCCGAACGTGCTACCACAGGACAAAGCTTCAATCTAGAGTACACCGTAGAAAATAAAGGTGTTGGGAATACACCAAGTAGACAAAATCGCTGGAATGATTTAATTTACTTATCAAGAGATGAATTTTTAGATTTACAAAGCGATCGCTATCTAGAATATGTAGAACATACTGGGGGCTTAACTGCTGGTGGCAACTATACAGTTAACAAAACTCTACAACTGCCCACTGACTTTGTTGGTTCCTACTACGTCTTTGTGATCACAGATGCACCGCAATCCAGCCCTCGCGGTGTAGTATTTGAAGGTAATAATGAGGGTAATAACGCTTCTCCTAGTCCCCAGCCGCTGGTGTTAGAATTGCCACCACCAGCCGATTTGCAAGTAACCGAAATTACTATTCCGAGTTCGGCGAAATCGGGCGAACAGGTGCAAATTAGTTGGAAAGTTAGCAACTACGGCAACAATCCTGCTAAAGGTCAGTGGAGTGATGCTGTTTACTTGTCTACTGATGCAATTTGGGATATCAATGACCGTTCCATTGGACGAGTTTCCCATAGTGGTAACTTGACAACTGATGCTGATTACACCTCAACTCTCACAGCAAATTTACCATCGGCTACACCCGGACAATATCGCATTATTGTCCGACCCGATATCTTCAATCAAGTTTACGAAGCTGAGAACGAGGCAAACAATCGTACCACATCTGCTGACCCCCTCACTGTTACCGTCGAGCAGTTGCAATTAGGTGTAGCTAAGGAAACAACTCTCATTACTGGACAGGAAAGGCTATTTGCAATTAACCTCCAAGCTGGTCAAACACTGCGGGTCAAAGCTGACTCGGATGCTACCCAAGCCGCAAACGAGATATTCGTCCGTTTCCAGCAAGCACCGACTAGTATTGTCTATGATGCTGCTTACACAGGGGTATTAGGGCCAAATCAATCAGCCATAATTCCCACCACTAAACCGGGAACTTACTATGTACTGGTGCGTGGTTACTCTGAACCCAGCAATAACACACCACTAACATTGTTAGCTGATGTCCTCCCCTTTGAAATTACTGATGTTGTTACCGACCGGGGAGGAGATAGCCGCTATGTCACCACTAATATTTTAGGCGCGCAGTTTCAACCAGGGGCAATTGTCAAACTGGTACGTCCTGGTATTGCCGAATATAACCCAGTCAGATACCAAGTCATTGACAGTACCAAAATTACTGCCATCTTTGACCTCACAGACGCACCCCACGGTCTTTACGATGTCAAAGTCATTAACCCAGATGGTCGGGTGGCAATTGTTCCCTATCGCTATTTAGTAGAACGGGCAATTGAACAAGATGTTACCATCGGTCTGGGTGGGCCAAGCATCCTGGGAGCTGGAGATGCAGGTACTTATGGTGTCTCAGTTCAAAGTTTAACCAATATCGACACTCCCTACGTACATTTTGCGATTGGTACTCCCGAACTGGGGAAAAATTCAGAGGTCTTCAATCTTCCTTACACGGAGTTTAGCTCAAATCTGCGGGGCAACCCCGAAGGGGTTTTGCAAGATGTGCCTTGGGCTAGTCTTATCTCCGACATTAATACCAATGGCGAAATTTTAGCCCCAGGATATGTCCTCGACCTTCCCAACGCGGGATTTGTCGGTCGCACATTTAATGTTCAAACTTATCCAGGACTGCAAGACGAACTTGCCAAAAACCCCAAAGGTTTAGAGGATGTTCTAGATGAGGATATTGCTTTCCGCTTCCACATTTTAGCGACAGCAACAGCAATGACTCGTGCGGAATTTGTTCAACAACAAACTCAAGAAGCGCTGCGGTTGCGAAATGCGATTCTCAAAGACCCAACAGCCACGGTGTCGCTGACTGTGCTGGCGGCAGATACTAACACTTGGACAAACGCATATTTAGCAGCTTTAGAACAAGCCGGATTATTACGTCCGGAAAACCAAGCCCCGCCAATTCGGGAAAATCCCCAGGTAATTAGCTTAATGGCGACACTTGCTACTGGTTTACTACTGGGTCCGGCGGGGAATCAAATTATCTCTAGTAATAACCTAGTCAACTTCTTTGAACAAGTCCGCAAATGGTATGGGAATAACCCCAGTTTAAGAGGACAGGAATTACCACCCGACCTCAAACAATACGATTTAGGTCTTTCCCACAAAACCCACGCCCAATCTTTCAACATCTACGTTCCTTTTGGAGAAGCGAGAGTTGAATTACCCCAAGGCGTTGCTGTACCACCTCCTAGCTTTGGTAGCTTCTTTAACGGTGTTGGCACTACCAGCAATCTCGCTACCCTCACAGGTCCTTTGGGCTATGGGATGGAAAATATCATCCCTGTGGGAACAGCACTCCCATACACGATTCGCTTTGAAAATGCTGCTGCGGCTGACAGTCATGTTGGGGAAGTGCGGATTGTTACCAAACTTGATGATGACCTCAACCCTCGTACCTTCCAGTTAGGTTCTCTGCGTTTAGGCGATATTCAGATTCATATTCCTACAGGACGTGGAACTTTTTCTGGGGATTTTGATTTTACCAGCAGCAAAGGCTTTATTTTACGGGTAAGCGCTGGCTTAGATATAATTTCTAACACTGCTACTTGGTTAATCCAAGCAATTGACCCGAATACTGGGGAAGTGGTACAAAACCGCGATATTGGCCTGTTACCACCCAATACAGCGAACGGCGTTGGTAGTGCCTTTGTCAGCTACACTATTCTCCCTAAAACTGGTAGTGCGACGGGGACGGAAATTACTAGTGCCGCTAGAATTATTTATAACACTGCTGCGCCTTTAGACACAGCAGAAGTCACTAACATTATTGATGGTACTGCCCCAACAACGGAAGTCAGTGCTACACCATTAGTTGCAGGTGGTTCTGACTATTTGGTGAAATGGACAACAACTGATGATGCCGTTGGTTCTGGAATTAAGCACGTTACTGTTTATGTAGCTGAAGATGGCGGTGATTTCAAGATTTGGCAACAGCAAACTACCGAAACGAGTGGTGTTTATGTTGGTCGTAGCGGACATAGCTATGAATTTTTGGCACTGGCTACCGATAATGCTGGTAATAAAGAACAACCATCTTTAGGAATTAGCGCCCCCAATGATGGTTCTGCGGTTAATTTGGGGACTTTACCGACAGTTGAGAAAACGACTCAACCAGAATTAGGTGCGCCCCCTCTACCCCAACCTCAACCATCAACAAATCAACTATTCTTAGCTGCTAAACAGGGTATTCCATCTACTGTACCCACAACTCGCCCATCTGAGTTTAGCAGCGTTTTACGTCCCTTTATTGCCTCTGCTTTTGCTACAGGCATTCCCAATAGTCATGCCAATATAGCACCTTTAGCAATTACAGTTCTTGAAGATGGTTCAGTCCTAGCTAGTGGTGGTGCTAACCGGGGTTCTCTGTACCACTTTGACAAAACTGGTACACCCTTTGAGGACAGTTCCCAACCCCTTCAGGGACAAACTAGCCCCACTCCTGTTGCTACCTTAGAGTATCCTATCTTCGACCTATCCGTAGATAGCAACGGTACTCTCTGGGCAACTACAGGTGGTGGTCCCTTACTACAACTGAATTCACAAACTGGGAAAATTGTCAAGGAGTATGGCGATAGTATTACCCAAGCTTTAGCAATTCAAGCTGGTACGGGATTAATTTACGTTTCTTCCGGTAAAGGCATTGAAATCTTCAATCCTGTCAGCGAAACTTTTACTCATTACAGTGATTTGCGTGTAGATAGTTTAGCATTTAACACTGATGGTAAACTCTGGGCAACTACTTGGCCAGAACGGGGTGATATTGTTCGCTTTAATGAAAATGGTCAGCCAGAAAAGATCCTGGAATTTGATTCCCCTGTAGATTCTATCGCTTTTGGTAAAGCTGGTAGTCGCTTGGCAGGATTGTTGTTTGTTTCTAACAACAATGGCGATTTGCAAATGGTTGATCTGGCAACCTTACAACACGTTAAGGTAGGATCAGGTGGTAGTAGAGGTGAAAATATCACAACTACAGATGATGGTCGTGTTTTACTTTCCCAGTCCCACCAAATAGATATATTCAACCCCGTCATTGCACCCAAGGTAGCAGCGACTAATCCGGCACCGAATGCGATTGTGGCTTTGCCCCAAGGTACAATTAGTGTCACCTTTGACCAAGATATGTTTGCAGGGTCAGCCAATGACACCACCTCTGTCCTCAACCCAGCCAATTTTGAGTTAGTCAGTGCAACTGGGACAATCACACCACAATCAGTCCGCTACGATAGCAAAACTCGCACTGTACTTTTGGACTTCAACACTCTCACCCCTGACCATTACGAACTGCGGGTGTCTCAAAATCTCAAGAGTGCTGTTGGTGTAGAACTAATTGGTGGTTACAAAGAACAATTTACCGCAGTTTCAGATTTCTCAGCCCTAGTAGACTTTAAGTTTACCAATCCTCGCTCTGATAGACAACATCAAACGATTTCCTATGATGTGACTCTCACCAGTAAAGCGAGTTATGACTTACTGCTACCAGTCATGCTGTTGCTTGACCCAGCACAGTCCTTTACAGGTGTGCCAACTGATGCCACACGCAATGCCTCCGGCGCATACATGGTAGATTTGCAGGACAATTTACCTCAAGGTGTCCTGAAAGCTGGTCAATCTACTACCGCACACACAATTACAGTTTATAACCCAGATGCCCTGCGGGTTGAGTTTACACCGGGAATTTATGCCCTTCCTTACCCCAATCAAGCACCGATTATTACTTCTAGCCCAGTATTGACTGCTTATTCTGGTCAGGCATATAATTACCAAGTGGCAGCTAATGATCCAGATGGTGCGGTACTGGGATATCTGTTGTATGATGCACCTCAAGGCATGAGTGTTGACCAAACTACTGGTTTAATTACTTGGTCGCCTACACAGCAAAGTCCGATAAACGCTGATGTCACTTTGCAAGTATATGACCTGCGCGGCGCTCATACCACACAATCGTTTACTTTAAATGTGGTAGGTGGTAATCATAAACCAGTATTTAATACTCCCATAGTCAGCGGTGGTATTATTGTTTCCCCCTCTAACAACACAGTTTCTGGTAATTCTTCCCTCACTCCTCTTCTCCTCAAAGGTGCAGAAGGCAAAACTTTACAAATTAAAGTCCAAGCAACAGATATAGACAATAATAAGCTGACATATTGGGCAGATAATTTACCCAATGGTGCAATCTTTGACTCAGCTACAGGTATCCTAAATTGGACTCCTAACTACAATGGGGCTGGTACTTATGAAAATGTGCAATTTACTGTTAGCGACGGTATAGAAAAAGTAACGCAGTCTGCAACTATTCTGATTGCACCTACCAACCAAGCACCCACCCTGATTAGTCCTGCTAACACAATCGTGCGTGAAGGCGAAAAAGTCAGAATTCAACTCCAAGCAACGGACGCAGATATAAGAGATGCTGTTTCTTCCCCACTCCTCACCTACAACAGCAACCTCCTCCCTGGTGGTTCACAGCTAGACCCAAACACGGGATTGTTTGAATGGACACCAACCTACTTCCAAGCCGGGGAGTTTGAGATTCCTTTCAGTGTCAGTGATGGCGAATCAATTACTACAAAAACTACCAAAATTACAGTCCTCAACGCCAACGCCGCACCTGTATTTGATAATTTAGGTACTTGGCAAATTCAAGAGGGACAACAAGTCCGCTTCCGGGCTTTTGCTTTAGACCCAGATAACCCAGGCTTTGTCCCCCAAGACCGTAATGCTGATGGTCAATTAACTATCCTAGAAAGTAGTGACCCATCTGTTATTTATAGTGTTTCTAATTTACCAGTTGGTGCCACCTTTGACCCAATTACAGCTATGTTTGCTTGGACATCGGGATATGCCAGTGCCGGGACATACAATGTCACCTTTACTGCTACTGATGATGGTAATGGTACGGGAACAACTAAGCAAACCTCTCTAATAGTACCAATCACCGTTCTTAATACCAATCGTGCGCCGCAAATTAACGAATTTACCAACATTACCCTCAACCGGGGTGAAGTACAGGAATTGCTATTAACGGTAAGTGATGCTGATCATGATCCGTTGGTGTTGCAACTTAAAACAGAATCTATAGGATACAATATCCCTGATTTTGTCAAATTTACTGATAATGGCAATGGTACAGCTACATTGCGCCTCACACCAGGAGTTAGTGATGGTGGTGATTATTCCTTTACTCTCACTGCAACTGATAATGGCAATGGTGGTGGTGTCAATGCTGTACAACAAGATGAATATACCTTTGTTGTTTCAGTCAATGCACTCAATGATGCACCAAAATTGCCTTTCATTGGGAATAAGGTTGCAGTTGTGGGTGAAACTCTGGAATTTCTTGTCAAAGCATCAGACAGGAATCAAGATAATTTAAACTTTAATTTGAGTGGTTTACCAAATAGTGCCACCCTTACCCCCACAGCCATTTACGGGGAAGCACTATTGAGTTGGACACCGACACTTGCAGATATCAATACATATCCTGTCACCATTCAGGTTCAAGATAGCGGTAATGGTCATGCTAATGAAATTCTTAGTAGTCAGCAAACCTTTAACTTAGTTGTTCGCACTGCTAATACTGCACCGATACTTTCAGCAATTGCCAATCAAACCATAGCAGAAGGGCAAACCCTGAATCTAGTATTATCAGGCAGTGATGTTGATGGTGATATTCTTACCTATACTGCATCTAATTTGCCACCAGGTGCGGTACTTAATTCTGCACAGGGAATACTGACTTGGACACCAAATTTAGCACAAGCAGAAACTTATAACAACATCGTCCTGACTGCAAGTGATGGTAACAAAAGCAGTTCTCAAACTTTGGCAATTCTGGTAAATAATACAAATCAGACTCCTGTACTAGCACCATTACCAATCCAAACAGGACAAGAAAACAACCTCGTCCAGTTTACCTTAGCAGCAGGAGACCTTGATAAAGACCCATTAATATATTCCGCAGTTTCACCATTGCCAACAGGTGCTGTCTTTGACCCCCGCACCGGACAATTTACTTGGAAGCCGAATTATCAACAAGCAGGCGAATACCTATTAAAATTTGCCGCAACTGATACCCAAGGTGCTAGTGGTATTCTTGATGTTACCTTACGTGTTGCCAACGTCAACCGCACCCCCGTAATCTCCGTATCTCCCCATGCTGTGGCGCTGGGTGAAAAACTGCAATTTACAGTTACTGGTACTGACCCAGATAACAACACAAATCTTACCTACAGTGCCGTTGATTTGCCAGATGGTGCAGTAATAAATGCAGCGACAGGACAATTTACTTGGACACCCAATCCCGGACAAGTGGGTGATTATGGTATTACCTATGCGGTGAGTGATGGTGAGAAAACAGTAACGCAGACTTCAACGGTACGGGTGGCGATCGCACCCACAACCCCAACTGTTAATTTTGACCTCACACCGAGTTTCCCCGCAGTTCCTGGACAAAAGGTGATAGTGCAAACTCTCGCTTCAGGTTTAGCTGATATTACCAACTTGAGCGCCACAGTAGATGGTAGACCTGTAACCGTTGATAGTCAAGGCAGAATTGAGATTATCCCCACCACTCCTGGGCGCTTGGTTGTTGATGTTACCGCCACCGATGCAGATGGTCGCCTTGGTCATAATAGTACCGTAGTTAAAGTCCGTAACCCGCAAGATACCGCTGCACCAGTAGTTACATTTACACCAGGGTTAGACGGTGCTAAATTGACGAGTATTACTAATATTATTGGCAGTGTCAATGATAGTAACTTAGATAGTTGGGTGCTGGAAGTTGCTGATTTTGGTGAGGATGTATACAGGACATTGGCTAGTGGTAATAATGTCGTAAATGGGCTTTTAGCTCAATTTGACCCTTCTAAGTTGGAAAATGGTTTCTATCAATTGCGGTTACGGGCGACTGATATTAGTAATCGCACCACTGTTACACAGATAATAGTCGAAGTAAATACTGCAACTAAGCCGAGTGCGTATACCAGAACTGAAACCGATTTATCTATAACTTTTTCTTCTCCCAACACCCCACAGCCTACACCATACACGCTGAATCTCATCCGCTCCTATAGTTCTCTAAATAGCGATGAAATTGGCAGCTTTGGTAACGGATGGCAATTAGCAGCTTTGGATACCAACATCCAAACCAATGTCCCCTTGACAGGAAGAGAATCATTAGGTGTTTATGAACCATTCCGTGTTGGCACAAGGCTTTACCTCACAACTCCTACTGGGGAAAGGGTTGGGTTTACATTTACACCGCAAAAACACACAATTCCTGGTTTAACTTATTACAGTCCTGCTTGGGTGGCAGATTCAGGTGTAAATTATACACTTTCTTCAGCAGATGCCAAACTGACTTTGGCTGGAAATCGCTTCTATGACCTCAAAACTGGTTATGCTTACAATCCTGGTAGTCAGGTGTTTGCAGGCGCTGATTACAATCCTGGTAATGAGTCATTGGCAGGTGCTAATTACACCCTTTCCTCTGCCAATGGGACTGTTTATCACCTGAGTGCGGCTGGTGGTGTTACTGAACAAATTGGGGTGAATGGGACACATCTAATATATAGCGATAGTGGTATTATCAGTGCCACAGGGGAAAAGGTAGGTTTTGTCAAGGATGATTTTGGCAGATTAACTCAAATTACGGCACCAGATGGTAGTTTGGTAACTTACAGTTATGATCTGCAAGGGAATTTGGTATCAGCCCGTAATCTCGCATCTGGTCAATCCAGTCGTTATGGTTATTCCTCTTCTCTTCTGACTCTAGCAACGGGAACACCAGGAACAGCAGGGGAAGCAATTACCTATTCAACTACACCGCTTGTATCACCTGTATTGGCGGATTTGGGGAGTGCGGCGCAATTTACTGGTAATGTCATTAATGAGAATCTGAATGTGGGTGAACGAGATGCCTATACTTTCAGTCTCAGAGATTCTGAACTAGCTTCTACGGCGACTGGTACTGTGCTGCTAGGTGTTGAGTTACAGGGTAATATGACATTACCCACATTACAAGATTTAACTCCTGTTGCCACGCACCAAGATGCTAGTGGTAGTTACGCACTATTCGCAGTTAATCGTGCTGGTTTAAATTTAATCGAACTCACCAATACTTCCCCCACTCCCTCACTCCCCTACTCCCTCTCTCTCTTCATAGCTGGGGATGTTAACCGTGATGGGTTGGTTAATGGGGTAGATAGTCAGTTGTTAAGTCAGGTTATAGCTTCTGGCAATTATAATGCTATTTACGACTTCAATAAAGATGGTGTCATTAATGCTGCTGATGTGCAGATTCTCGGTAGTAATTATGGCTTTACTGCTAATCGTGCGCCTGTAGTTACAACTACATCTGTGTTGACTCATACTGATTTATTAACTAGGGTTGCACTGGATAATTTAGCTACTGACCCGGAAGGGGATGCAATTTTCTATCGCATTATTAATCCTGTACATGGGACGGTGACGTTTACTCCTGATGGTGAGTCGGCTTTGTTTGTGCCGATTGCTGGTTATTCGGGAACGGCGAGTTTTGATGTTGTTGCTGATGATGGGTTTAGTAGTTCTGCACCGGCAACTGTGACGGTGAATGTCAGTAATGCGGCGTTGGTGAATTTGGATTTTGCCCGCCGTGGGTTGCGGTTGGATGTGGGTGGAAGTACGGAGTTAGTGGTGATTGGGGATTTTGTTGATCAACAGGATGTGATTCTCCCTTATTCCTATTTGCAGTTGGCATCGGATAATGCGGCAGTGGCTGTGATGTCTGCGGGGGTGGTGACTGGTTTGAGTGCTGGGGTGTCGGTGCTGAGTGCTTCGCGGAATGGTATTCAGGCTGTTACTGCATTGCGAGTGGGTGAACTGGGTGCGCCTACGAATGAGGCTGAGTTTAATGTGGCACTGGCGGAAGAAAACGGGTTAAATGTATACCCTCAAGCTGTGACACTAGTAGAAGGCGTAAAACGTCAAATTCTCGTTGGTATCAATGAAGTTATTGATTCACCAGACTTAAAGACAGCAACTTCTGGTACTCGTTACTTTGTTAGCAATTCCAATCTATTGCAAGTAACTCCAAATGGATTGATTACTGCGTTGGATGAAGGGGTAGCATCGGTTACTGTAATTCATGGTGCTATTGAGTATGTGCTACCTGTACGCATAGAAACTCCACATTTAAATTCAGCAGTGCTGGGTAAAGATGGTGGTGCAGTACAAGCAATTGATGGGTCAATGGTCATGGTTGCACCTGGGGCGTTGAAGGATAATGCAACTGTTAGCATTAAGCAACTAAGTCAGCAAGAACTAACCCTGCCAATTCCAGAGGATAAATTCTCCTTTGCAGGGGCGTTTAAATTGGAAGTTGGGGATAATCAACTCAACGTACCCGTACAATTAGCGATTCCCAATACATTTGGCATTGAAGTTGGTAAAGAAGTATTCTTCATGCGTCAAGGAGAGTTACCAGATGAAACTGGAATCAATCAGCCAATCTGGTTTATGGAAGAATCAGGGGTAGTAGGTGCTGATGGTATGATTCGTACTTCCTCCCCACCGTGGGAAGGCGCGAAGATAACAGGAACTTACACCATCCAAGTTCCAAAATTCCATTATGAAGTAGTTACTTCTAATTTAAGGCTACAAACTGCTGCTTTAGGTGTAGCAGTAATTGGTTTAGGTGGATTAATTGCTACCAAAGCCATTGCAACTGCTATTTATGGATCCGCAGGTCCATCAGCAATTGCCACAGGTTTATTAGTAAGTGCCGTAGGAGCAGGCATAGTTTGGTATAGTACTACCCTAGTTGATACAACGGAAACTGTAATCAACCATTCTTTTGATGTATTAACAATTCCTACAGTTGGACTACCCTACAAAACTTCAACAGGAGTCCAACTAAACCTTGACCAAATTACATCCAGAGTTACTCCTACTGCTGTCATTCAAATCCCCCCTCCTCCATTCGTGACAGATATCACACCAGTAGTTGAAAACATAGCGCTGGATTTTGATGAGCAAGGAGCATTCTTGCGTGTAACAGGTCATAACTTTGGAAACAAAACCGAAAACCTCAAAATTGACTTAAAATTTGGTCTTCAAACCTTTGAGCAAGGCAACATTACCATCCTAGAGCCAGAAGCAGATGGCAAAGAAAAATTAAAATTCCGTCTCCCCAATCCCCTCCCCTACAACAATGAGGTGAGGATCACAATTGTGCGGCAAATACCATCGCAGATAGGAACAACTGTACAAGAGGAGAGTGAACCAGTCAGTATACCAGTTCCCCTGTGTATTGAAACTGCTGTCACGGTTAATGCATTTAGCGATACTGTCCAATTAATTAATGCACTCAATCCCAAACAAGTAATTACAGAAGCAGGTGTTCAGAATCTGCTGTTAGCGAGTATTCCCGTGGGAACCCCTGACAAACGAGATAACCCCAGGTATATTGCTACCACAAGCAATGCTTCTTTGGCTTATGTACCTTTAATGGGGTCGGGGAAAATAGCCGTCGTAGACGTGGTGGGAATGCGTGCTTTAGATGTAGATCCTAGCACCGAAGCAATTGACTCCATTAGCCTACAAAATGCCTCTGGTGCAGCACCTGCTGATATTGTAGTTCACCCAAATAATAAGTTTGCCTATGTAGCAGACAGAAACAAAGGACAGATTTTTGTTATTGATATCGACCCTTCTTCACCAAATTATCACAAGCATATTAGTACCATTCCTGTCAATAATGCGCTGTCTGGGATACGCCAGATGGCAATGAATAGTAATGGGACTCGCTTGTTTGTGACTGTAGCGAATAGCTCACCTGGTCAGGGGGCAATTTCAGTGATCAATATTGACCCCAATGACAAACCCAAGAAAGGTGTGCAAGTAAATACTCGTAAATGGCATCAGCAAATTGGTGAGATTAAGACATTAGCAGGCGTAGAAGGTATTTCTGCTACTCCTGACACCGATAAGATGATTTTCACGAACCGATTCAGTGATGCTGAAGGATATGGAGTATTGACAATTACCAAGAATGACCCCAGCCAATTTACAGCCACGACAAAATATGCTCCTTTACAGTTAGGTAGTATTTATGACTACTTTGATGTCAATGAAGCAGTAGCTGTGTCGATGATCCGTGATCCTAACAACGGTGAGGAGTATGCTTTTGTTGCAGGTCGTAATGGTCGCTCGTTTGGTGTTGGGCTGGAAAGTATTGATGGAGCTAAGGCTGGTAGTAATATTGGGATTATCAAAGACCCATTAGGAGATAATCCAGTATTAGTTGCGGCTACTCGACCGATTCCTATGGGGTTGACGCAAGATTTGGCTATTACTAGTGATAACCGATATTTGTATGCGACTAACCCTGGTGTTAATCTTACTTCCGTGTATGATGTCCGGGAAATTATTCAAACTATTAAGACGATTTCGTCTCAGCAGTTGAGTGATAAACCGCTGGAGGAAGTGAATTCGGCTGTTGGTCTTGCTGCTAATTTTGGCTCAGGTGCCGGGGTAAGCGCTCTTGGTATTGGTACTTCTTTTGGATTGGGAATTGCTTCAACCAGACCTTTGATTAACCAAGTGGGACCTGTAGGAGTTTTTGAATATAGCGATTCTTCACAACAGATTCAACCAACATTTACTTGGAACTTTGAGGGTACAGATCAACAGTTTGATGGAGAGGTTTGTATTAACAATGACAAAAACAATTTTGACGAAGTTGACTTATATATCAGCGTATTTGATGGAAATCATGGACTGAAGCCAGAGGTTAATAGCTGGACAGAATCCTCAGTACCTAACAATGATGATGATAGGAATCCTAACCGCATTCTTACAGCCGTTTGGAAGAAAGATGGAGATGATGGATTAGGAACTTGGAAATGGGGAACGGAGCAGAAACGTGGTAGCAATGATAGTTTTGATTTTAGTTGGGTTAAAGGTCATGCTTTGACTGCTGGACAGACTTATCATTGGGCTGTTGCTGTTGAAACAAATAGCAAGAAAGAGTACCTTGTGGAAGAGAAATTTAATGTGACTCTGCCATCTGCTGCTACGAATGATACGTTTAGTAATGTAACTATATTGACTCGTGGTGTGGAACCAGGGGGTCTTGCTCAAAGCAAGTTGATTAATAACCAACTTGACGGAATGGCTGAACACTTATTTAATCAAGGTGCGTCTGTTCTGAAGTATGATTCGGAGTCTGGTAAGTGGGAACCTGTTTCTTACAATGGAAAAACCCATCCTCCTGAATATGGTAAAGCGCTAGTATTGCTGGCAGACTGGATGGATATTGACCAAAGTAAACTTTATAATTCTGGGTTTGCGGAAGCTGCTGCTGATGCTTTGTTTGCTTCATTGGTGCAATTGGATCAAGAGAAAGGTGGCAATGTTGGTGAAAATGGTCATCTCTATGATGCAGAAGGCAAACTTATCCGCAAACAGGGAGCAATATTAAATTCACGACTACATTTTATTGGCTTTGGTCAAGGTGCGGTAGTCAATAGTGAAATTATTCAACGTTTAGGTACTTATTTCCCTAATGCTGGTGGTCTTGATGAATCCATTCATGATCTCCAAATGACAGTAATTGAACCTATTGAATATGACGGAAATTTTGGAGGAGGTAATTATCTAAATATCTTTGATCCTCGAGTAACAGTTTGGCAGAATGTCACTTACGCAGACAATTACTATCGAAAAGATACTTCAGAAACAACACTCAGTGACAAGTTTATTTTAGAAGCAGATTGGAACGTTGAACTAAAAGATTTAGCTGGATTCGATACAAATAATAACGGTTCTAATCAAGCTCTAACATGGTATGCCGGAACTGCAAATCTTAACGAAAGTGAACTTCCATCAAATGGAGGAGAGACTGTTTATCGTCGTCTTGGAGATTTAGACCAATCATTATGGAACCTTGAACAAGCTAATACCCCATCAATTTGGTATACACCTGACCATACTAATGCTGATTTTGACCACGGTATGCGTAATGCTCCTTGGGAGGGTATCGGTACTGGTTGGTTCTATTCTGTAAATGGTGGTGGTTACGAATTGCGACCTTATTATCTTGAGGATAATGACGGTGAAAACAAGTTAAGCAGAGAACAAATTCAAACTGAGTTAGGTAATTTTCAGCAATACTTAGAAGGCAAGCGAGTGTTAGTTAGTGAAGATAATACTAATACTCAAAGACCCTCAATGCGCGGTGATTATGCTGTACCTACGCTATTTAACGGGAATTTTGATGCGATCGCTTACCCAAATTCTGATCAAAGTATTCCTGGTTGGTATAGTGGTTCCAAAACTAATAACCAACTCAAACAAAGCGTTTTAGAGGATGTCTCAACTATTTCTGGAGCTATTAAGTACCCAAATAACGTTCCCAACTATGGTCTACAGCTAAACGGAAATACCACAACTATTACCCATGATTGGTTTGTTATGCCAGATTCGGGAAATCTAAGATTTGATGTTTATGCTCCTAATAAGAATGGAAAATTGAATGTTACCCTTACTACTGCTAATGGTTTAAATAAAAATACAACTATCAATCTTGACCAGGATGCAGATTTTACTATTGACGCAAGCAATCGGAATAATCTAGCAGATATTGACCAAATATATACAGATAATGAATCGAAAATTGGATTTGGAAGAAGAGGTTTTGAAACTTTCCAATTTGATCTGCATCTTTCAGATTCTGAAATCAAGAACTTCCGAGGTAGACCAGTTCAATTAACATTTTCTTTAGATGAAGGTAGTTCTGTTTATATAGATAATGTTTTCTTCAAGAGCGACTATCTCAAATTTGGAAACCCAACCGAGGCTATATGGGATACAAGCAACAATACATATCAAAATAATTTACTGCTTGAGAAACCCCAGTATGTTGTTTCTTACAATGCTGACACCAAAATTGCTAACTGGGTGGGTTGGAAAGTAGATAAAACATGGGTGACAACACCACAATTGCAACCAGGAGGTTTACAAAGAACACCTGAATTTATAGCTGACCATGATTTATCCTCAAATGGTTGGTTTACGTATAATGGAAATATTTTCACTGGTCTGGGTATGGATAGAGGTCACTTGGCTTCTAATGGAGATAGAAGAAGGCATCCCAAAGACCAATTAGCAACGTATCTAACAACTAATTTAATCGCACAATCAGTAGACAATAATCGTTTTTTTAAACCTAACAGTTTTCTTCCACAAGATGCTTCTGCTTGGCGTAATATAGAACAGAGAGTTTTTGAACGAGTTCAAAACGGAGAAGAACTTTATATTTTTGCAGGAGCTTTTGGTAACAATACAGATACTCAAAGAAAAACTAATGTTACCGAACTTCTTGAAGAAACTAATAACGGCGTTTATATTAATAAGGGAAATACAGTACCTAGTAAGCTATCCTCTCAGCAAATTCAGATTCCAAAATGGACTTGGAAAACAATTTTGGTTTTGGAGCAATCTGGAGCAGAAATTACATCAAACACACAAGTTTTCACGTTCCTCACTCCTAATAGCGCAGAAGGAACAAGTCCGAATAACACAACACTTTATAGCCCAGAACCTGTTACTTGGCCACAACCTCATCCATTTAATGATCTATTTGGCGGAAATAGGTTTATATCCAGTTCGCAAGAATGGAGAAACCCATCAACTTGGCGTATTAGCCTTAAACAGCTTGAATCTCTTCTTAATGAGAACGTGAGTCTTTCTCAAGGACAAAAATTTAATTTTCTTTCAAATGTTTCTAAAAACATTTTAGATATTCTCAAGACGCAAGGAGAGTATAATCCAAATAATCCGCCATCTGCTTCATTAATGGTAGAGGTAAATCCTACAATCAATTTTGCAGAAGATTTATCAGAAAACATCCTCCCCTCTAGTTTTACTTTCAGCAATGCGTTCAGCAATGTACAGGTTGATGGTAAAACCAGGGACGAAAACTCCGTCTTCTCGAATGACATTCCAGTATTCACAAGGGTCTTTACCGAAGCCACCCAGTTTAGCACCTTGAAAGTTGACTCTGGTGAAATGAACACTAGTCAGGTTACATACCCTTGTATTAGCACCTCTCAAATCGCAGTCAAAAAACCTGGCTCTTTCCAAGTCACAATGTTCGATAACAGCATCCGTGAAGTTACAGTAGATGAATTCACCTGTCAAATCGCAATCCCTCAATTTAATACTACTCAGGTTGACATAAGAAAATCGAGCGCCTTTGAAACTGATATTTTGCAGTTCAACCCCACTCAAGTTAGCGTACTCCAAAATGATTTGCTCAAAATCTCTTTCGCCAGCGGCATAACGTCTGAGCAAGTCTTCAGCAGTAATCCTCTCCTTTTCCATTCCTCAACTCCTACTACATCAAACAACACATATAAATATAACCCACTCAATCTCTGGCAAACCCTATTCGACCCCACGAATCCCTTCAACCTCACCCTCCAAATCACCGACCTCCCCACAGGACAACTAGCCGAAGCCCAAATCACCAACTACGACCCCCAAGGTCGCCCCAACGGAGGTACACTTCTAATCGACGACGACGCTAACGGCATCGGCTGGTTCATAGACCCCACCCCCAACGACAACAGCGAATACACCACCACCCTCACCGACACAGCCTACCGAGCCACCACAGGCGACGCTTATGGCAAATACGACCTGCTAACCACCATCCTCCACGAAATGGGACACCTAGCAGGCATCATCAACGGCTACAGCGAATTTGACCGCCACATCCAAACCATCAACAACACCAAACACCTCATCACCAACAACATCAACGCCACCCTCACAAAAGACAGTAGCCACCTAGACCCCAAAGCACACCCCTACGACCTAATGAACACCACCCTCACCCCAGGTGTTCGCAAACTTCCCTCATATATCGACCTCCAAATCCTCAACACAGTCCGCAACAACACCACACCGAGCAACATCACCACCCTCACCGCCCCCCTGAGTTCCGACCCCCTAATCGGCATCCTCAACGGCGACTTCGACAGCCAAACCGACTGGACAACCAGAGGTGCAACCACCATCCTCAACTCCCACGCCACCCTCACCGAAGACTCCCCCCTCAACAGCAACCTCACCCAAACCTTCATCATCCCCGACAATGCCAAATACCTGCAATTCACCATCCTAGACACCCAACTAGGAACCAACAAACTTGCCCCCAACGATGCCTTTGAAGTCGCCCTCCTAAACACTCAAACCCTCACCCCCCTAATCGGCACAGCCACCGGACTCACCCAAACCGACTCCCTCCTCAACCTCCAACAAACCGGCAACGCCTACTTCAGCAATAACGTCAAAATCGCAGGCGCAAACACATCAGGCGACAAAATAGCCCTGAACACACCCCGCACCGTCAACATCGACATCAGCAACATCGCCCCTGGAACCCTAGCCACCCTCTACTTCGACCTCCTCGGCTTCGGTGCCAAAGATGCGAAAATCATCATTGATAACGTCATCATCCTCAACGACAACCTCATCACCCCCATAGCCAACAATGACACAGCCAGCACCGACCAAGGACAACCCCTACTCATCAACGTCCTAGCCAACGACAGCACCCCCAACGGCACAGTCCAACTAGGTACAGCAGCAAATGGCAACATCATCATCAACCCCGACAGCACCCTCACCTACACACCCAACAACAACTTCGTCGGTACAGATACATTCACCTACATCATCCTAGACAACAACGCCATCTCAAACGTTGCCACAGTCACCGTCACCGTCAACAACATCGCCCCCAAGATCAACAACGTTACGGTAGAATCAAATATTCAAGAAGGTAAAATCAGCACCTTCAGCGCCACAGCCACCGACCCTGGTAACGACCTCACCTATAATTGGAACTTTGGCGATGGAACAAATGCAGTAATTGGACAAAACGTCAATCACATCTTTGCTGATAACGGCATCTACACCGTCACCCTCACCGTCAGCGATACAAATGGTGCAAACACATCCCAAACAATCACCACCAACGTCAGTAACATCGCTCCAGTTGTGCAAGCAGGTGTAGACATCACCACAGATGAAGGAACAGCCATTACCTTCAACGGCAACTTTAACGACCCCGGTATATTAGATACCCACACAATCAACTGGGACTTTGGCGACAACAGCACAGCTACAGGCATCCTTAACCCCAGTCACACTTATACTAAAGATGGCGTATACACAGCCACCTTGACAGTACAAGATAAAGACGGCGGTACTAGCAGCAACAGCTTGACAGTAACCGTTAACAACACCGACCCAATTATCAACAGTATCTCAGGCGACACAAATATAAGTGAAGGTGCTGTTGCCAACTTCACAGCTACTGCTACCAACCCCAGTCACGACACCCTCACCTACAGTTGGAACTTTGGAGATCATACAAATGCAGTAATTGGACAAAATGTCAATCATATCTTTGCCCAAAATGGCAATTATACCGTCACCCTCACCGTCACCGATACCTCAAATGGTGTCACCAGTAAAACCCTGACAGTACAAGTCAATAACGCTGCACCAACTATCGCTCAACTCACAGGGACAACCGAAGTTGCAGAAGGTACACCAGCTAATTTCACCGTCAGTGCTACAGATCCAGGAAACGACACCCTTACCTACAACTGGAACTTTGGTGATGGTTCCCAGCCCATACCAGGATTTGATGTTAATCACACTTTCCTTGACAACGGTACTTACACCGTCACCGTCACTGTTACCGACTCTGACGGTGCTTTCACAACCCAAACCCTGACAACAAAAGTCAACAACGTCGCAGCAAAGGTCAACGCAGGTACAGACCAAACCCTATACCAAAACGAACCAGTCATCTTCGACGGACAATTCACCGACCCTGGTATATTAGATACCCATACCATCGCTTGGAATTTCGGCGACGGTAACACTGTAACGGGTGTCCTCAACCCCAATCATACATACACTCAAGATGGCGAATACGTCGTCACTCTTACCATTACCGACAATGATGGTGCTGTCTCCAACGATACTATGACTGTCATGGTGAAGAAACCACCCACCATCTCTGTTAGCGATATCTCAATTATTGAAGGGGATAATGGTAATAAGTACGCCGTCTTTACCGCCAGTTTAAGCGTAGCTAGTCTGCGTAACGTCACCGCCAACTATTCTACCACCAACGGCACAGCAACTTCAGGAACAGACTACACCGTCAGTAACGGTACAATTAGCTTTGCTCCTGGGGAAATCAGCAAAACCATTACAGTTCAAGTAATTGGTGATACTGTAGATGAATTTGATGAAACCTTCTTCGTCAATTTGAGTGATGCCACAAATGCCACAATTATTACCAACCAAGCGGTAGCCACAATCCTCAATGACGATGTTTCTCCAAGTATAACAATAAGCGATAGAAGCATCACAGAAGGTGACAATGATTCATCAACTATCACTTACACTGTTAATCTTTCTGCATCCAGTGCTAAACCCATCAGCGTTAAATATACAACAGCAGACGGAACAGCAATTTCAGGCAGTGACTACACCGCTACCAATGGTATGCTTACTGTTGCTCCTGGTGAAACTACCAAAACTGTTATAGTACAGATACTTGGTGATACTGTAGATGAATTTGATGAAACCTTCTTCCTTAACTTGAGTGATGCCACAAACGCCACAATTGGTAAAGCTCAAGGTATAGGTACGATTGTTGATAACGATGCACCACCGATACTCACAATCAGTGATAAAACTATTACTGAGGGAGATAACGGTACAGCCATCGTCACCTTCACAGTCAGCCTAAATGCAGTCAGTGCTAAACCAATTTCCGTAAATTATGCTACCCTTGATGGCAGTGCAACAGCCGGAAGCGACTACACCGCCATAGTGGGAACCCTCAACTTTGCACCAGGAGAAACCACAAAAACTCTTAGTGTCCAAGTAATGGGCGATACCATTGATGAATTTGATGAAAACTTCTTCCTCAATCTTTCCGGCGCTACAAATGCCACAATTGCTAAAAACCAAGGTATAGGTACGATTCTTGATAACGATGCACCACCAACACTGACGATTGATGATAGAACCATTACAGAAGGTGATAATGCCTCCACCACCGCTACCTTCACAGTTAGCCTGTCTGCTGCTAGTGCTAAACCCATCTCAGTTAAATATACAACAGCAGATGGAACAGCAATTTCAGGCAGTGACTACACCGCCACCAATGGTATAATTAGTTTTGCTCCTGGTGAAATCAGCAAAACTGTTACAGTTCAAGTAATTGGTGACACCATTGATGAATTTGATGAAACCTTCTTAATCAACTTGAGTAACGCCACAAATGCCACAATTGCTAATACCCAATCTGTCGGCACAATAGTTGATAACGACGCACCACCAACAATCGCTATCAGTGATAAAACAATTACTGAAGGAGATAGCGGTACAACAATCGCTACCTTCACAGTTAACTTATCCACAGTCAGTGCTAAACCGATAACCGTTCAATACACAACCGCCGATGGTACAGCCATAGCAGGTAGCGACTATACTGCAAATCAGGGTACACTCACCTTTGCACCTGGAGAAACTACCAAATCTATCTCAGTGCAAGTAGCCGGGGACACCATTGATGAATTTGATGAAACCTTCTTCCTGAATTTGAGTAATGCAACAAATGCCACAATTATCAATACCCAAGCTGTAGGAACAATAGTTGATAACGATGCAGCACCAAGCATAACGATTAATGATAAAACCATTACCGAAGGTGATAATGGCGCGCAGACTATGACATTTACTGTCAGTCTCTCTAATCAAAGTCAGAAAACAATTTCTGTAAACTACGCCACAGCTAACGGTACAGCCACAGCAGGTAGTGACTACACTGCAACCAATGGTACACTTACCTTCGCTCCTGGTGAGATAACTAAGACAGTTTCAGTGCAAATTATCGGCGATGTCCTGATAGAATCAGATGAAACCTTCAGCGTCAATCTGAGTAACGCCACCAATGCCACTATTGCTGATGCCATTGGAGTTGGTACAATTCTCAACAATGACCTACCCCTTGCCTTTGCTATCAAAGCCGAAGGAACTGTTACCATTAACGGTGGTGGAGATTTTGATGGTAATCCCTTGGATTTGAGTGATGATGCTCTAATTTATGCAGGTAAAGGGTTCACAATTAATGGTAATCCAGTCTTACCTGTTCAAAGAGATGCTCAGGGAAATGCAATTCGTAATAGTGCCGGCAAGCTAATTTTGGTTGATAGAGCAGTGACAGTGGCTCCAGGTTATACTGTTGTTAATGGTCCGAGCAATCAATATGCTAATTTACTTCCTCCCCAAGTGGTAGATAAGCAGACTATCAATATCCCTGTCTATGCTGATGTTAAACAACTGGAACTGAATCGTCGAATTCCTGCTAACACTCCAACCGTGACATTCAATGTTTCCCAAAACCCGATGAATAATGCGTCGGATTGGGCTACGAAGTTTCCACCTTCAGGGACAGCAAGTAATCCTACTGTGGTGCGGGTTACTGGTGGGGGATTGAATGTTCCGACTGGAATTACGATTAGCAATTATGTGATCATTGTTGAACAGGGTGATATTAACTTTAATGGCAATGGACACAATTTTAATAATGTGGTGCTAGTTAGCAACAGTGGTAATATCAATCTGTCCAATTTACAGGCACGGGATTTGTCTGTGTTTGCCTCTGGGGCGATTAATATGAATGGTGGTGCGAGGTTTGCTGGCTCTACGTTGATGGCGAATAACAGTGGTAATATTACTTTCAATGGTGCGACAACTACGACGGATGCTGTTAGTAATTTGAAGGTGATTTCTAGTGGAGATATTACTTATAATGGGGCAGCGAATACACGGGGAACTTTCCAGGCTGTGAAGAATTTTAATTACAATGGTAATTCGACTTTGTTTGGCTCTATTGAGGTGAAGGGTAATATTACTTTTAATAGTGGAGCTACTGTGATTGCTGTTAGTGCTTAGTGGTCTGTCAACCCCAAAAATGACAGGTTTAGTCTCTTGTAGGGTGGGAATCACCGTGCCAAAACGGAAAGTTGTCCGAATCGGCACAAACCCTTATCCAACAAGCATTTTACGCACTAATTTTCTATACCTTTGCTGAGTAAAGCTAAAACCAATTCTCAATAAGGGTTTCACGGATTTTGAGAACAAAAAAGTGCAAGGCTATGGCATTTAGAGCCTCAAAATCCTTGCATTTCTATGGAAAATCGGGGGGTAAATTTGGAAACCAATCTTCCTAGCCACCATTTTTCGCAGTGTGTGGCATCTAGGTTCGCTTTGGGTACTTATTCAGCAAGCCCTACATACTTTTTTGCTGTACCTCATCAACCTAAAATACGCTGTATAATTGAAGTTAGCAATCAGGAATAAGCTTTTGACAATAGCGTTGATTAATTGCCATTTTCCCTAATTCTAAAATTACTTCTAGTGGCACATCAACAGATATAGCTGCTTCAGAAATAGTAACTTTATTAGTGCGTAACAAAGCTAAAAGTTGTCGGACTTTAGGAACAATAGGGTCATTGCTATTGGTATAACCACGTTTTATAGCAATTTTTAGCCCAGTTTCAATATCATCAACTGTAACTTGACGATTT
>JANMEE010000295.1:0-13045 GCA_031376645.1 Dolichospermum sp. OTE_75_concoct_329_sub
TAAGCCAACCGCCTAACGCCAGGAAGGCACAGGGGAATAATAATATTCCTGACCAGCCTACGAATACGAAGCGATCGCGCTTTAACCAGTCGTCTAATACGTCAAACCACCCTCTACTAGGGGCGCGTCCAACTGCGATGGTCATTTAACTAAAATCCTCGTTTTTTTACTAAAATTGCCACGTTTTTTTTAAGCAGTGTTTCAGTGTTTTACCGATTTATATCATCTGCCGTGAGGAATACAACGTTTTTTTTACAATCTTGGCAGCTTTGCAGAAGCTAAGATTGTGAGAACTGACTACTTGACAAAGTGATCATTTCTCATAAATTATCCCACGAGTGGCTACCATTAACTAGTAATCTAGGTTGTGGTAGCGTAATGATTCTTAACTTATCACATTCGTCAGAGTTTGCGCTGGATATGAGACAGAAAGTTAAATATTTAATATCTTCAATAATACCAATATCAGAATTTTAACAATTTGACATAAGTTTTCTCAGAAATATTGGTAGGGGCGCAGGGCCTGCGCCCTAAAGTTCCTTAGGTTCAGGATAACATTCATTCTCATCCCCTTGATAACTTGCAATCTAGACGGCTTCAGTGTCAGACTTGAGAATGTTGTCCAAGGTAGTTTAATGACGGTATCAACAGCAATCAACAAAAGCGAGAACCTCCTTTATCAAAAAGTTCTTGGTTCACGTCGGTTTAGTAACTACTGGTGGGCAAGCATTGTGACTATGGGAGCCAGTGGTTTTTTCTTAGCTGGTATCTCTAGTTATCTCAAAGTTAATTTACTCATAGTTACTGATGCAACGCAACTAATATTTGTCCCTCAAGGATTAGTGATGGGATTATATGGTACTGCTGGCTTGCTATTAGCTACATATTTGTGGCTAGTAATTTTATGGGACTTAGGCGGCGGCTATAATGAGTTCAATCAGGAAACAGGGACATTAAAAATTTTTCGTTGGGGTTTTCCAGGGAAAAACCGTCAAATCCAAATTGATGGCCGGATTCAAGATGTACAATCTGTCAGGATTGTCATTAAAGAAGGTCTGAATCCTCAACGGGCTTTGTATCTTCGGGTTAAAGGTAGACGGGATATTCCCCTCACAAGAGTAGGTCAACCATTATCTTTGGCTGATTTGGAAACCCAAGGCGCCCAGTTAGCTCGTTTTTTAGGAGTATCCTTAGAAGGACTCTAGGAATTTTTGTGAACAACAAGATCCCCGACTTCTTTGAGAAGTTGGGTATCTAAAAATTAAAATACTTTGGTTAATGCAGTTACTAACAATGCGGTTAAATTTTCCCCAGTTTTTTGTAGTTCTGTTGATGATTGGTACTTTGACATTGGGAGGATGTACGAGTAATACAACATCCTCTAGTACATCCCCAGAGGCAACAGCTACCTCAGCAACAACTACCAGTGCTACTACTAGCGCAAAAACAGTATCAGCAACTACCAGTGAGAGTGTTCCCGGTCTGAAAGGTTTACCACGTCTTGAAGGTAAA
Organism: Dolichospermum sp. OTE_75_concoct_329_sub; assembly: GCA_031376645.1. Classification (GTDB taxonomy): domain Bacteria; phylum Cyanobacteriota; class Cyanobacteriia; order Cyanobacteriales; family Nostocaceae; genus Dolichospermum. The sequence continues at coordinate 1,513 of JANMEE010000295.1, forward strand.
GCTACGGTGGTGATGATAGTGAAAGGCGCACCAATTGAGATGGAAATAGATGGCATAAATGCACCAATTACTGCTGGTAATTTTGTGGATTTGGTACAAAAAGGTGTTTATGACGGTTTAGTATTCCATCGCGTTGTGCGCGACCCTCAACCTTTTGTAGTTCAAGGTGGAGATCCACAAGGCAAAAATCCTAAGTTCCCCAAAGATAGACTGGGAACAGGCGGTTATATTGATGCTAAAACTGGTAGTGAGCGCCGCATACCTTTAGAAATCAAGCCAAAAGGCGCAGATAAGCCTATTTACAGTAAGACAATTACTGAACAGCCTGCGTTACAGCATAAGCAAGGGGCGATCGCTATGGCAAGATCACAATCGCCTGATTCTGCTTCTTCTCAATTTTACTTTGCTTTAGCAGATTTATCCTTCTTGGATGGTAATTATGCTGTGTTTGGTCATGTTACCAAAGGTTTTGATGTAGTTAACAAAATCCAGCAAGGCGATCGCATTAAGTCTGCTAAAGTTACTCAAGGTGCGGAAAATCTCAAAATTGGTCAGTAGTTATTAGTCATTTGTCATTAGTCAGTAGTCAGTTGCAAATAGTATTTTTACAGGTATTCTGGCTACTGACTTTTGTGAATTCTGACATGAAATCTAAAATCTAAAATCTAAAATTGGTTAGGGTTGTTGTTACGGGTATTGGTCTAGTTTCCGCTTTAGGTAAAAGCTTAGAGACTAGTTGGCAAAATTTATTATTAGGAAAAACGGGGATTAAATTACATCAATTATTTCCTGAATTGGGAATGATTCCTCTGGGATTAATTGCTGAAAAACCCTCTTTATTAAATACACTAACGGAAATAGTTGTTACCTCAGCTTTAGAGGATGCCCAATTAGTAGCACCTTTGTTTGATTGTGCTGTAGTTATTGGTTCTAGTCGCAGTTATCAAGCATCTTGGGAAATGATAGCCCGACAGATGTATGAGCAAAAACACGGAGTTGATTTAGACAATTGGTTAAATACTTTACCCAATATGAATGCGATCGCTGTAGCCCGACAAATTGGGGCAACAGGGGCAGTTTTAGCACCAATGGCTGCTTGTGCAACGGGAATTTGGGCGATCGCTCAAGCTGCTATGTTAATTCAATCTGAACAATATCAACGAGTGATTACAGGGGCAATAGAAGCACCTATTACACCCCTGACAATTGCCGGATTTGGGCAAATGGGAGCCTTAGCAAAAACAGGGGCTTATCCCTTTGATTTGCAGCGGGAAGGGTTGGTATTAGGTGAAGGTGGTGCTGTCTTAATTCTCGAATCTGCGGAGTTAGCAACTCAAAGACAAGCCAAAATTTATGGAGAAATTTTAGGTTTTGGACTTACAGCAGACGCATATCATGGAAATTCACCAGAACCAACGGGTAAAAGTGCAATTATGGCAATTAAGCAATGTTTAGAACGTAGTCACATTACACCCACAGACATAGACTACATTCATACTCATGGGACAGCGACTCAGTTAAATGACCGCATTGAAAGCAAAATTATCCAAAGCTTATTTCCGGTAAAATTAGCGATTAGTTCCACCAAAGGTAGCACAGGTCATACATTAGGAGCATCTGGAGCTTTAGGTGTAGCCTTTTCACTCATGGCATTACAGCAGGGAATTTTACCGCCCTGTGTAGGACTACAGCAACCAGAGTTCAATTTAAACTTGATCACATCAGCACAAGCAAGGAAAATTAAAAACGCGCTATGTTTTAGTTTTGGTTTTGGTGGACAAAATGCTGTGATAGCTTTAGGAACAAGTGACAAGGAATAGAAGCCTTCACTAACCTGATAATAAATATGGTTTGCTGAAAAATAATGTAGAGACGTTCCATGGAACGTCTCTACAAAGGTTCTAGAAAAAGCATATTTAATTTCTACCAGATGTCTAATTTCCGTGTAGAGATGTTGAAAGTCTCTACAAAATCATCAACAAGAACTATTCCTCAATGCTAACCAACTACTAGCAATAGGCATTCTCCAACCAGTCCCAAAAGCCCGGTCAGTAATTTTTAATCCTGGTGCGGCTTGTCGGCGTTTAAACTCCGCACGCGATAATAATTGTAATACTCTATCAACAATGACTGGTTCATGACCTGCAATAATAATTTCTGCTGTTGATTGATGTTGATGAATCAGACGGTCGAGAATATCGTCTAAAATTTCATAAGCTGGAAGAGAATCTTGGTCAAGTTGACCAGGTTTAAGTTCCGCGCTGGGTGCTTTGGTAAGAATATTTTCGGGAATAACTTCTTTTTGTTGATGACAATTCAACCATTGACAAAGAGAATAAACGCGGGTTTTAGGAACATCTGCAATCACAGATAAACCACCATTCATATCACCATAAAGAGTACAATAACCAACAGCAACTTCTGATTTATTACCAGTAGATAAAAGCAGATAACCAAATTTATTAGAAATTGCCATTAATAAATTACCACGAATACGAGATTGCAGATTTTCTTCCGCAATACCAAATTCAGTTCCTGCAAATAATTGACTCAGAGAATTATCAAAACCTTGCATTAATTCCCCAATGGGTAAAATCTGGGTTTGAATATCTAAATTTGCTGCTAATGCTAAAGCGTCACTAATAGAATGTTCAGAACTATAAGGAGAAGGCATTAAAACACCAATCACATTTTCTTTACCTAATGCAGCAGTAGCAATAGCCGCAACTAAAGCCGAATCAACTCCCCCACTCAAACCCAATAACACTTTAGAAAAACGACATTTACTAACATAATCTTTAATTCCTAAAACCAAAGCATTCCAAATTTCCTCATTTTCAGATTCATTAACAGGGGAGATATTACCTAATTCTAAATCTTTTTTATTTGAATTAAATTCAACAGTGAGAAAATCAGAGCTAAAACCCTTAGCCCGACAGACAATTTCACCTTGTTTATTTAAAGCAAAACTCCGACCATCAAAAATTAAATCATCATTTCCGCCAACTTGATTTGTATAAATAATCGGTTGTTGAAAATTAACTGCACTATGTTTTAACATCGCTTCCCGCAGATGTTGTTTACCAACTGTATAGGGTGAAGCCGATAAATTCACAATTAAATCTACACCTAAATTTGCTAAATCAGCAATAGGATTAACTGCATAACTCCGTTTACCCCAAAATTCCTCATCATTCCATGAATCTTCACAAATTGTCACACCAATTTTTAAATAATCTAATGTGAAATAATTGGCTTGTAATCCCGGTTCAAAATAACGTTTTTCATCAAAGACATCGTAGGTAGGTAATAGCCTTTTGTGAAAAATTTGCTGAATTTTGCCATTTTCTAATAAAGCAATACTGTTAAATAAATTTTTACCTCCATTAATGTGCGCTTGGGAATTTTCAATAACAGTTCCCACCAATACAGCTAAATTTGCTGGTAAATCTTCAGCTAACTTTTGCAATGTGTTATCCATTGCTTCTACAAAAGTAGGATTTAATAATAAATCTCTGGGTGGATAACCACAAATAGATAATTCAGGTGTTAACAACAAACGCACACCTGTTAATACTGCTTGTTGCGACATTTCCAGAATTTTTTGAGCATTTCCTGGTAAATCACCAATAATAGGATTAATTTGAGCAATAGCAATTTTCATGATGATAAAAAAGGGAATAACGAATAGATAAAAGACAATAAAGTGGTAATCATAATCATCCGTATTTATCTGCGTTCATCAGCGTTCATCAGCGTTTAATTATTCTTACCTCCTTTCTTCTTAAATAAATACTAACGGCTTATCCTTAAACGGTGCAAATGCTTCCTTATCAAACTTATACAAACTTGCAGGACGACCTGCACCTCTTGATACTTTAATTCCCGTATCAGATAAAAACCCTAATTTCAGTAACCGCGCTCGAAAATTGGAATAATCTGCAAAATTTTCGCCTAAAACTGTAGTGTATAGTTGATACAAATCGTTTAAAGTAAAAGTTTCTGGCAAGACTTCAAAAGCTATAGGACTGTATTCTAATTTGTTTTTTAATCTTCCATGTCCATAGGTAATAATCTCATTGTGGTCAAAAGCTAATTGTGGTAATTGTTTGACAGGATACCAAGCAATACCAGCGACTTTATCAGCAATTAATTCAGCTTCTTCAAATCTGACTAAGGCAAAATAACTAACTGATAAATAACGGACTCCATAGCTATCAATTTCTTCCCTGGGGTCACGGTTAGGACCACCAAAAGTATAAAGTTGTTCTAAATAAAGATTATTCACCTTTATTTTTTCAGCCATAATCCGATAAGCGGCATTTTCTAAGGATTCTCCTTGACGAACTAAAGTACCGGGAAGACTCCAAGAATTTGCAAATGGTTCTTGCTGTCGCATAACTAAGAGAACTAACAGCCGATTTCGGGCAGTATCTACAGAAAAAATCACATTATCAACACCAACTTTAAAGTCAGCTAAAGGTTGTTGATTTATAGGGTTCAAAATCTTTTTGGGGTTACGTATTGGCATTCGTACAAATGCTGTTGATGAATATAGGCAATGACAGGAGGTGTGAGAGTATTAATATCTCCTTGTTCACGAAAAGCGGTAGAAGAAACATTTAATCCCATTAAATTAGCAATCGCAATTTTTCCTCCTATTTGTTTAACTTTCTCTAAACTAGAATCATCTATGATATATCCTGGTCTGGGAATTACCAATAATTGCACTTGTTGTAATAAATCTTGAACATGATACCAGCGCGGTAATTGATTGACTAAATCAGCGCCAATTACTAAAGTATATTCAATATTTTCACCCCAGCGCAATTTTGCTTTCTCTACAGTTTCTATCGTTTTCCAACTACTTAGATCTTGTTCTAAAGCAATATTTTGTTTAGAAACATTGATATCTTTAATTAGCAGTTCTAACATTGCTGCTCGATGATTTAAAGGCGTTTGTTGGGATTTGAGAGGATTATCCGCAGCCCAAACAGCTACCCAATCATAACGTTCAGATAACCATCTGAGAATTATCAAATGTCCAGCAGTTGGAGGATCTGCACTTGTTCCAAATAAGGCGATTTTCATGATGTTTTGAGGAGTTCAGGAGTTCAGGAGTTCAGGAGTTCAGAAGAAAGAAAGAAGGAAGAAGAAAGAAGAAAGAAGGAACAAGGAAGAAGTAGTGCTTATACTATTTTGCAAAGAGGTTTAGAATTGAGAATTAATAAGAGATTGTGAATAGCTAATAAGCAATTTGCTGACTTCCTCAAGCTGTGAAATTAGGTCTGTGCTATCTCCATAATTAAGATCCCTGGTGAGAATAAAGTAGTAACGACATTCTTCTAAAGATCCTTGTGCTATATTGAAAAATCTTAACTTATCGGGAGGAGTTTTCTTTTTAAAGCCTTCGGCTATATTAGCTGGTACAGAAACTATAGCTCTCCTTAATTGAGATGTTAGTCCATATATTTCAGATTTAGGAAAATTACTACTGAAAGAGTATGTATCTAACACTAACTGATGTGCTTTTTGCCAAACAATTAAATCTTGAAAACTTTTAGCTGGTTCTCTTTTCATTCTGCACTCCTATAACTTCCTAACTTCTGTAACTTCTATCATTGCTATTTTCGTTTCGTTTTTTCTGTCAATTTTTGCAATGATGCTGAAATTTCGATTTTAACAGAAATAGGATTTTCTAATCTGCGGGTTTCCTCTAGTAAACTAGCAACTGAAGCTTTAGTCCGTTGCCGAATCGTTGTTAAAGTTTCTGGTGATTCTAATTGTTTACCCTCTTTCATTACTAACTGTAATAAAGGTTGGGAATTTTCAGAACTTTCAGTGATTAAACCCAAGTTATCTTTGTGTATTTTACCATCTATAAAGGAGCGAAAAATTTGTTTTTTACCTGGATAAGTGAATTTACCAATTGATTCTTTCATTACAGGAATACCATCAATATCTACAAGTTTATAAACACCATTTACTGGTGAACCTGTAACTAATTTTGTGCCTAATCCATAACTATCAATTTCTGCACCTTCTTTCTTCATTCGGCTAATTTCCCATTCATCTAAATCTCCACTAGCGAAAATTGAAATATTAGGTAATAGCGATCGCACTTGTTTTGATAAACTAACTAAATCTCCAGAATCTAACCGCACTCCTGATAATTCTAAGTTACCAGAATTGACCTTTTCTGCTAATTTCTCCGCCGCAGCCACAGTATCATAAGTATCAATTAATAATGGCGCACCGGGAAAATATTGATGAAATACCGTAAAAGCCTGTTCTTCACTTCCTTCTAAGGCTGATAAAGCCATGACTAAAGCGTGAGCCATTGTACCACTCGGTTTTTGTCCTAGCTGTAGCGCAGCTAACACATTGGAAGTGGCATCTAAACCACCTGCCAAAGCCGCCCGTGCCGCCCATAGAGAAGCTTGGGGACTAAAAGCCCTTCTTGTACCAAATTCTAAAAGTGTGGCTTTTTCTCCCGCTATATCCCGTAATCTTGCGGCTTTAGTGGCAATTAAAGTTTGATAATTGAGAGTATTTAAAAGATATGTTTCTACTATTTGCGCTTGCCATAAAGGGGCTTCTACCCGCAACATGGGTTCATTAGCAAATACTGCTGTCCCTTCGGCAACTGCCCACACATCTCCTGTAAAACAACCTTCCCGCAAAAGTTGCCAAAAACGCTCATTGGCATGAGTAAAAATGCCTGTTGCCTGCAAAGCGGCAATTTGTGAATCCTTAAACCGAAATTTAGTCAAATATTCTAAAGCTTGCGCTAAACCCATTGCTATTAAATAGCCAAAACCATCAGGTAAGCGCCTCACAAACAATTCAAAGCTGGCTTTTTTTTGTTCTATACCTTCACCAACATAACAAGCTGCCATTGTTAGCTGATAAAGATCCGTTAGCAAGCTATAATCCTCCCAACTGAGATTTAGTTCAGGATTTTGATAGCTTTTCTTTTCATTGTCTATATCTGGGAAAGTTGTCATGGAAAATTCCCCTACCAAGAATGTCTCTTTATTTATGGTAGTATTCACCATAAATAATGTCAAGCTTTAGCTTATAAAGAATGAAAAATTCCCACAAAGCCTATATTCACAAAGGAATTAAGCTGGTTTTTACAATTAATTTACATTTCTTAATGGTATAACCATTCAATATCAAGCAGTTGTGCCAGTGAGTACGGACATTCTGAGGGAAAATTGACAGAATTTTGAGTTTTGATTTTTACAAACCCTAACGCATCTTTATAGATAGAATCTAATTCTGAATCTAAATAATTACGAAGATTAGTTGTAATTTTTCGATTTAATTGAGTTCTAAAAGTATAAATTTCTCCTTGCCAGTGAACTGAATTATTTTCAAATTCACTTGTCCAATATTGCCATAGTAATAAATGCCGGATAATCTGTTCTAGAAGACTAGCTACAGCACTTTTATCTCTTCTTCCCAAATCTTCTAATTCCTCAATTAAGTTCTCTAAATCTAGTTCTTGAAATTGATGATTTTTAAGCAATTTGATTGTTTCTTCTAGCCATTGAGAATCATCAATTTCATAGAGCTTTTTTAAATCGGTAATACTTTTCATGACTATGATTTAATGATAGTATTTATATCCTATCAGATCCCCGACTTCTTCAAGAAGTCGGGGATCTTAATATTTATGTTAAAGGCACAATTGCACTCATTTGTTCTAAATCTAAAACAGTTGCTAATTGTGCCTCTGTCATTAAACCTTTTTCGAGAACTATTTGCCGGAGAGATTTGCCAGTTTCTAAAGATTCTTTAGCCACAGCCGCAGCATTTAAATAGCCAATATGAGTATTTAAAGCAGTGACTAATGCTAAACTACCTTCTGCATAGGCTAAACAACGTTCTTTGTTGGCAGTAATTCCTTGAATACAGCTTGTAGTTAAGGCAGAAATGGTATTACCTAAAATCTCGATACTGTGAATTAAATTATAGGCAATCAGGGGCATCATCACATTTAATTCTAATTGTCCAGCTTGGGCAGCAAAAGCGATCGTATTATCATATCCCATTACCTGAAAACATACCATTGATGTCATTTCCGCCATCACAGGATTATATTTTCCAGGCATAATCGAAGAACCAGGTTGTACAGGAGGAAGTTGAATTTCCTTAAATCCCGTTTTTGGTCCAGAATCCATTAAGCGCAAATCGTGGGATATTTTGACCAAATCCTGTGCCAAATTCCGCAAAGCCCCGGAAACATTCACAAAAGCCCCCATACTTTGCATAGCAGCCATTAAATGGGGTGCAGGTTCTAGCGGAAATTCTAATAATTGCGAGAGGATATCTACAACTCTTTGCCGATATTCAGGGTGAGTATTCATACCTGTTCCTGCCGCACTACCACCTAAACCCAATACCATTAAATCCCCGGAAGCAATATAAAGACGGTTTTGGTGTTCGGAGAGAATTTGCGCCCAAGCCCCGAAATTATCACCTAATCGGACTGGTACAGCATCTTGGAGGTGAGTTCTGCCAGATTTGACGATATCTTGAAATTCTGTAGCTTTGGCTTCTAAAGCCGAAATTGCCTGTTCTAAAGCGGGGTGCAAGGTGCGAGAAAGTGCCAGTAAACCACCAATGCGGATAGCGGTAGGAATGACATCATTGGTAGACTGCCCGTAATTTACATGATCATTAGGACTAACGAGTTTATAATTACCTTTTTGATTACCAAGAATTTCCAAAGCGCGATTTGCCAAAACTTCGTTAATATTCATGTGGTGGGAAGTTCCCGCACCAGCTTGATAAACATCAACAACAAACTGATCTCGTAATTCACCTGCTAGGATTTCATCAGTGGCTTGAATAATCGCTTTACTGATATCTGCGGGAATACAATCTAATTCTCCGTTGACAATGGCAGTGGCTTTCTTAATATATAAACAAGCATCTACATAAGTAGGTAAAGGTTTGATGCCACTAATAGGGAAATTTTCGATAGCCCTTTGGGTTTGAATACCATAATAAACGTTGTTGGCAATTTGGCGATCGCCCATTGAGTCTTTTTCAAGGCGAAAATTTGAATTGTTAGTCATAAAGCAATCGGGAATAGGGGGATAAAATGTAGAGACGTTCCATGGAACGTCTCTATTACTATCACGTATATTTAATTTTCACTACTATATTTTCCACCTACCATAACACATACAGACGCTAGTAAAAAAGCCAAGGCGGCGCTAATTCCAGCAATTAAAGATGTGATTGTTGGTGGAAATACAAAACCAAAGAGACTCATAGCTAAAGAAAAACCGCCAAAATAGATACCAATTCCTAATCCTGCCCATCTTGGCGGCATTAATTCCAAAACAAAGGGAATTGCCCCATTCATAATTAAACTAAATCCGGCTAATGTCAATAATATAATTAGGAAATGTGCGCCTATATTTAGCATTAATATTATTGATAAAATTGTTGTACAAATACCCGTTAACATTGCTTGACGATTGCCGATTTTTACAGCGAAAAAACCCGCAGGTAAGGCAGCAAAAGCTAATGTTAAGCCAATTCCTAACATAATTACCGTGATATCATTTGTATGTAGTTGGGTTTTCAGAGTTTTACCAATAGTATCCACCATGAGTAATCGAGAACCCCAGGCTATACTAAAACCTGTGAATAAAATTAAACCTAATTTTGGAATTGGTATTTTGATAATTTCTGTATTTTCTGGATTTGGGGGTATTTCTGGAGGATGAAAAAACCGTAAAGTAAAAGTTGCACATAAAAGGACAAATGAAGCTAGAGAAAAAGCAAAAATAGGACCTAAACTTAAAATAAATGTATTGGCAATTCCTCGAAAAGAACCAACTATTCCCCCTGCTAAAGTTAGAAGACTTGCAGCTAATGGTAACTCTTTTGGTATTTTACTATATCTTCCTAATAAGGAAATTGCGGGAGAGCGAAATACTGTCATTGCTAATGCCCAAGCTACCAAAGCTAATGGTAAAATTCCTCTGATTACTTCCGTTGGGGGAATGAAGGTAACAATGCAAGGTATAGCAATAAATAAGGTTGCAGCTAAAATTACCCCTGCGGAAATGAAAGGAAAACGACTTCCTAGCCAGCGAATAGCTTGATCTGAAAGCCCCCCCATGAGTGGTTCTAATACCACACCCAAAGCATTTTCTAACACCAGTAAACCAACTGCTAAAGATGCAGGAAAACCAAATTGAGTTAAAAGTTGCGGTAAATATAAATTATAAACTAACCAAGTTAGGGTAATTGCTGCTTGTAATCCTGCTAAAGCTAAAACTTGCACCCATAAAATACTGGGTTGAGATTTTGAGATATTCATAGATTAGATGGAGTCTTGCCTGTTAATAATACAAGGAGGGAACCAGATGCCCATCCCACAAGATTGGATTATTTTTTTTGTGAAGTTCTCTAGACACTTGAAAAATTCCACAAGTCCACTAAGCGTGGACTTGAGCTATAAGACAGGGAATTGATTCCCACCACGGGTGTGGAAGGCAACGGATAAGTAGGTGCGTATTGCAATACGCCCTTACTTCAGTTGACACCAATGAGCATTGCTAAACTTTGAAAAAGTATATAGGGACACAGTATTGTTGTGTCCCAAATCAGAAACCTAAGCAATCAAAATGAAATCACTACTACTAAGAGTAATATCAAGATTTCCTAAACGGGCAAATTCAAACACAGTACCTGCACCGACAACACTACCATCTTGGTTATAGAATAAACTATAAGTGCTTTGACTATAAACAATCCTAGCACTACTAGCATTCACTAATTCATCATCAGTGACAACCGCAAAATCACTTAAAGCCTGTCCTACAGTATTAGTAATGGCATTAAAGGTGCTGAGACTTAAAGCAATTTTATCTTTTCCTGCATCAAATTGGGTAATGTAGTCAACACCTAAACCAGTGTTAAACACCCCATTCGCTTGGAAAAAATATTGATCGTTACCGAGTCCACCTGTAAGGATATCATCACCCCGTCCTCCCCAGAGAGTATCATTTCCCGCAAACCCTTGCAGTTGATCATGACCATCACCGCCATTTAAGGTATTATTGAGAACGTTACCTGTCAAACGGTCATTGCCGCTTCCACCGATAGCATTTTCAATCACATTATTGGCAGAAAGGAGCAGTTTTAGATTGCTATTAACCGTTTGTGATGTGGTAATTCCTAGGTTTAAATTTGCTGCCACCGTAGTACCACTAAAGTCAATAGTATCAATTCCTCCTGTGCTGGTTTCGACAATGGTATCTGTTCCTAAAGCAGTTGTGGCTATGAAAGTATAAGTATCATTTCCGTTAGCACCTGAAAGAGTATTACTTGCACTGTTACCATTGAGAACGTTATTGCCTGTATTACCAGTACCATTAATTGCAGATGTTCCTGTGAGAGTCAGGTTTTCTACATTTGTGGGTAGAGTAGTAGTAACAGAGATATTCAGAGTATCAGTAATAGTTGTAGTATTAGTGTTATCAGTACCAAGAGTGACATTCGT
>JANMEE010000304.1:0-12297 GCA_031376645.1 Dolichospermum sp. OTE_75_concoct_329_sub
GAAAAGCAGCAAGAATTTCCGGATATCGAATTGGTGGGAAAACAGGAACAGCCCAAAAAGCTAGTCCTAATGGTGGATATATTAAGGGTGCAAGAATTACTAGTTTTGTCGCTATTTTGCCAGTAGAATCTCCCCGTTATGTAGTTTTTGCAGTTGTAGATGAACCAAAGGGAGAAAATGCCTATGGTTCTACAGTAGCTGCACCAATTGTTAAGACTGTCATGGAAGCACTCATTCCTATTGAACAAATTCCACCAACTGTAAATAAGGAAAAGGAGAAAGGTGATAAATAGGTTGACAGTTGACAGTTGACGGTTAACAGTTAACAGTTAACTATTATAAGTTTGTTTGAGTGTGGCTTCAATTGAACCTAAATTTTGGAACAACTTAATTAATTCATGAGATTTGGTTTTTTGCTCTGATAAAATAACTTTTAGTGGGGTTAAAAATTCAATATCCGGATCATCTTTCAGGGCAATTTCAGCAGCTTGGAAAATTTTAGTTGTATTAACAAGAATATCTTCATTTTCAAAACCATATTTTGCTGAGATTTGGTGTAAATCAGCGTCAGGTATAATCGCTCTACCTGATAAGGTTTCATCTAATAATAAACCTTTTAGTAAAGCTAATAAACCTGCATAAATAGCGAAATTATCACAACTATCACAAGCTTTAAATTCTATTCGTCCTATTTCTGAAGGAATGCGGGCAATTTTTGTTAGTGAAGGCACACTTTTGATTAATTCTTCTGTTCTCTCCAAAAAAACTAATGTTGCGGATCTTTTTCCGGTTCTGATAAATGTCCTCACTGATAAACCTTCCCATAAATCACCATCATAAAAAGGAGAACTATAACTGAAAGGAATGATGTAAGGGCTATAGTAAGTCAACTTTTTACCAATATCAATTAATTTGTCAGTAGACAAATTTGCTAGGGAAATATTTAAATCTGGTCCATAAGAAACCATATAGATATGAGCAGTTTGTTCATCTGGATAAGCTTGTAATTGCTTAGTTTCAAAATTATTTAATGGAGGTTGTGGTTTAAATACGCAAGTATAGGGGTTAAAACTAGCTAAAACAGGCGAAAATCCAAAACTAGCAGCAACCTCTTTTAATAAAATAAAACTTGTGGTTAATTCATCAATTGCTCCTTGAATGCTAGAGTGGATAGTTGTTCTAATTTCGATGCCTTTAGCTACACAGTCAATTACTTCTTCAGATTCGTTAAATCTTTCAAATCCTTCAATATACCAACGCTTTTCTTTAATCCCAGCATCACCAACTCTTAATTGTGGGTAATCAGTGGGATAGATAGGTAATTTGTCAATAATTTGCTGAAAATCGGCAAATTTTGTATTATGGAAATCCGCAAACTTTCCTTGATGATTGAGAAAAGCAACTTCATGTTCAATACCAAAGCAGAACATACTTTATCCCTTAATTAATGATAAATATCATCAATTATATCTATTTTCAATAATCTTGGAGATAGATCCCCGACTTCTTAAAGAAGTCGGGAATCTGAATAAGTGGGGGATCTGAATGAATTAAATATACAGAAGTTTAATTATTTTCAAGATAACTTAATATTGACCAATAAAAATGACAAGGCGTGAGTTTTTATGACAACTACTACTCAAACTCCTTACAGTAGCGAACAAATTATTGCTTGGTTACGGGGATTACTCACTATTGCTTGGGCTGATGGTAACTTTGATACCCAAGAACAGGAAGTAATTACTAATCTTACCAAAGATGAATTAGCCCCTGCCATTGACTGGGATTCTCTAGAGATAATTGAACCTGATGAATTAGCGGCTATATTAGGTAAAGGTACGCCTGTAGCGGAAAACTTCTTGCGGACAGCAGTAATGGTAGCGATCGCTGATGGTATATATTCTCCCAGTGAAGATGACCTGCTTCAGCAATTGTGTCAAAAATTAGGACTGCAAGAGAATTTACTCACAGCCTTACGTCATACTCTAGAAGATACTGCACAGATAAACGATTTTGCATTTACTGGACTTCAAGCCCCACACCCAGATGCTTTAACTCCCTTGCGTCAATGGTTAGACGGGTTAGATATTCAAGATCCCAGAGTTGCCCGATTTTTGTGTAAGATGATTCCTTCTCAGTGCCCCTTTGAAAGAGATGTAACTCTATTTGGACGGAAAATAGTTCATATCCCACCAATGTGTAAAATCAACCCACTCTATGAACAATTGGTAGGCTTACGCTTCCGCGCCCTCTCCTACCTAGCAGATGATTGTGGTGAGGATGTTACGCCTTATATTTAGTCATTGGTCATTAGTCATTAGTCATTAGTCATTAGTCATTAGTCATTAATTAGGTTAGGTGAGATAATGAATGTTGACACTCTGCGCTCTAAAGAGACGCAGATTCTATAGAGAGTTTCAGTCTATATCCCTCAGTTATCCCAGTTTCAGGCATTGCCTTAATATTGGGTTCCTGCCCTGATTTCGTTTGCCCAAAAGGGCGAAATCATATCTGACAGGCGTATACTTTCCAAGAGTCCCCCGGTAGGTTTTTATGTCTTGTACTGACAACCCAATCATAACACAATATTGAAGGCGAATAAATTCGGCATTTGTCGGTTTTCCCCTTCGGTCTGAAGACGCGAAGCTCCCAACCTTCCCGTGTTCCTCTGGTGGGAGATTTCAGGAATTACGGGTATATCAGTTATCAGAAAAATTGGCTGATGATATTTGGAAAATTGTTAACCAATGGGAGTCATTACCAAAAAATACATTAGGTAAACAGATAATCCGTTCAGCAGACAGCATTGGTGCGAATATAGCAGAGGGCGTGGGAAGAGGTAGTTATCAAGACAATCGGCGATTTGTTAGAATAGCGAGAGGGTCATTATATGAAACTCAACACTACACTGGCTAAGACGAGCGTATACACGTAATCTGTTAACACATGAACAAGTAAACACTCTAAAAGTTACCATTAATAACTTAGCACCCCAATTAAACGCCTACCTAAAATCCATCGGTCATATTTCAGATAACCAATAACCAATGACCAATGACCAATGACCAATGACCAATGACCAATGACTAATAACTAATGACTAATAACTAATAACTAATGACTAATAACTAATAACTAAATTATGCAATTTATAGACCAATCAATAATTGAAGTAGAAGCAGGTAACGGAGGTGATGGTATTGTCGCTTTCCGCAGAGAAAAATATGTCCCAGCAGGTGGTCCATCTGGTGGAAATGGTGGAAGAGGTGGTTCAATCATTTTTGTCGGTGACTCTAACCTTCAAACCTTGCTAGATTTTCGCTATAAACATTTGTTTAAGGCACAAAATGGAGAACGTGGCGGTCCAAATAATTGTACTGGTGCAGGTGGAAAAGATTTAATTGTTGAAGTTCCCTGTGGTACTGCTGTTTATGACGGACAAACAAGTGCTTTACTATGCGATATAGTTGAACCTGGACAAAGCTTTCAAGTTGCTAAAGGTGGTAAAGGTGGGTTAGGAAATCAACATTTTTTAAGTAACAGTAACCGCGTTCCTGAATATGCACTTCCTGGTTTAGAAGGTGAAAAAAAGGTCTTACGTTTAGAGTTGAAATTGTTAGCAGAAGTGGGAATTATTGGTTTACCAAATGCAGGTAAATCTACTTTAATTTCTTCTTTATCGGCTGCGCGTCCAAAAATTGCTGATTATCCTTTTACTACCTTAATTCCTAATTTGGGTGTGGTGAAAAAACCTACGGGTGATGGTACTGTTTTTGCGGATATTCCGGGATTAATTGAAGGTGCTTCTCATGGTGCTGGTTTAGGTTATGATTTTCTCCGTCATATTGAACGCACAAGGGTTTTATTACACTTAATTGATGCCACAAGTGAAAATGTCATAGCTGATTTTCATACTATTCAAGCAGAACTCAAGGCTTATGGACGGGGTTTAACTAAACGTCCGCAAATTTTGGCGTTGAATAAAATAGATGCTGTTAATAGAGAAACTGTTGATTTGGAGGCTTTAGCTACACAATTAAATCATCTGGCTTTAGCCCCAGTTTTCATAATTTCGGCTGTAACTCGCACTGGTTTAGATGCAATGATGCAGGAAATTTGGCGGATTTTAGATGAGATTAATGCTTTAGAAGCTGCGGAAGCTGCGGAGATTGCAGTTTAATTGACGGGTTCATTTTGTTGAGTAAAAGTCCGCTAATGCGGACTCATTTGTGTTTTTTGAAAATAATAAGAGAACTCCATAAAAAAGATGAACTGCTTGCAGCAGCGCTAGTTCTACGCTATCCAATCTTGTGGGATGTGCATCTGGTCCCTCCTAATATTATTAGCAGGTAAGAATGCCTGCACCACAAGAAATTTTAGGTTATTTTTTTATTTGGAAGTCTCTAATATAGAAAAGCAGATTTACTGGAAATAACCATCTTTGAAATTTCAAGTAATATTCATATTTGATTGGTGAATACGCAGGTTATATTAGACATCTGGTAAAAATTAAATATGCGTGATCCATGACTCTTGTAGAGACGTTCCATGAAACGTCTCTACATTTTTCTTTAGAGATGTCTATTGCTGAAGTACTAAAACTTCTTTGTTGTATCAGTCAAGGTAAATTAAATGGCAAAATATAGGAATTACTGAATGGGTAAAATCTAGGTAGGGTTTTAGCTTTTGCTTTACCCTTGCATTTGACTCGCAGTTTCGGAGACTTTGTTTAAAATTGCTTTTTTTCACAAACCTCTTGACTTAAATCAGGTGATATGTGTTATAGTAGTCAAGTTAATATTTCTCGGGGTTATAGCGCAGTTGGTAGCGCACCTCAATGGCATTGAGGGGGTCAGCGGTTCGAATCCGCTTAGCTCCATTAGATTATAAATTCCAGAGTTTTTCTAGTTATGTGACTTTATCCATAACTTTGCCGCGAGTTAGTGTCACGAAGTTTTCGCCATTGGATACCCACAAAAAAATTTAGGATATTTTTTTAATTGGAAGTCTCCTAATCCTTCAATTGCTAGAAGTTCTTTTGTAGCTTCTATTGCGTCTCGTCCTTGGATTTCAATTTTCATATAGTTTTTGTGATGTTAAATAAAATTTTCTAAGACTGTAGCCCAAAATTCACGCTTTATCGCAGGATTACAGAAATATCCGGTAATTTTCTTTAACTTCTTACCCATTACCTATTACCTAAAATATTATCAATAAAATCAGTAATTTCCTGATAAAAAACTTGCCCCTTTTCCCTACTGCTACTTGCAGTTACTAATAACCTTAAAGTTTCCACCAAAGAACTAATGGCAGCATCATAAACCAAATCCAAAAGCCGACTTAAATCATCTTGGTTTTGTTGTCCATAGGCCAAAGCATTAATATAATCATTGCGAATTTGATTATTAATCACCACAATGGGATACCCTGCACGAATTAAGAGTAAATTCATTAATAATCTAGCCGTTCTCCCATTCCCATCTCGAAAAGGATGGATCGAAACAAAACGATAATGTGCCATTGTTGCATATTCTACAGCATGGAGGGTTAAAGTAGCATCTGAATTGAGCCAGATTGCAAAATCTGCCATTAATTGAGACAGTAAATAATGGGGAGGATAAAGATAATTTATTCCTGCTGCCATTACATCCAGCGTCCGATAACAACCTGCTTCATTAGGGTTAATTTTTCTCAGGATTAGATTGTGAATTTGTTTAATTTCCCATTCATTAATTTCTGTATCTTTTTGGGCTAAACTCTCAATATAGTCAATCGCTTCCTTATGTCCAATCACTTCTAAATGTTCATCGAGAGTCTTGCCCCCAATTGTAATTCCTTTAGTTAAAACTAACTCGGTTTCACTTTGAGTTAAAGTATTCCCTTCAATGGCATTAGAGTTATAAGTAAAGCGGACATCATACAGCTTTTTGAGTTCCGCGATCATTCTTGTGTCAAAGGGTCTAAAGTCATCTAGCCAAACTTTTAGCTTGTCTATTTGCTCTAATTTAAGTTGATAATTCATACTCACATATTTACTTATTAAAGCAGTTAAGGAAAAATCTTTTTTTTGACTTAAACCAATTACCTGTTGAATAAACTGCTCGTAAAGTTGAGAGGAAGATACTAGCATAGGGTAATGGGTAATGGGCAGGGGAAACGCATCTAAATCTTATTGACAAAATACCATTTTAATGTATAAACCAATAATGGTAATTGGTGATGAAATCTCTACTTTCATCCTGTAAATCCTTAAATCCTGGATATCCTGATTCTGACAAAAAGATTCTGACAATTTCCCCAGCCTCTAAAACGGTGCTTCAATCCCTAATTCCTCACAAAAACCTCGAATTAATTGATCCGTTGCCACCATCTCCCGATCAATTTCCCATATCTCCCTAGAGATCGCAGTCAGTAATTTTATCTCGATATTTGAGCAACGCCTAACGGCATCAAGCCACGAATCACAGCATGACATCGCTTGAGGTCAAATCCCAGATAAGCATTGAGCAACGCCTAACAGCATCAAGCCACGAATCACGCTACAGATTACCTATCAAATTGAAGATTGAATCATCGTCCACGCCAGATCAGGAGGTGGTTACAAGAAAGCTAACCCATTGCACTTATTTTTTATTGATGAAGATACCAAAAACTTGATAAGATATTGGCAATCTAGCTGGTAAGTTTAAAAAATGCCAAGCATAAATGTTGAAGTTCAATTATCTTCGGAACAACTGCTTCAAGCTGTTGAACAATTAACCCAACCAAATTTAGAGCAGTTTCTTTTTCAACTTGTAATTTTGCATACTCACAAAAAAGCAGCTTCGTTGCTCAAAAACGAAACGAAATTATTTTTAAAACCACATGAAGATATTATTATAGATAATAATAATTATGAAAAATTGATAGATAATAGAGAAGTAGAAACATTAACAAAAGAAGAATATCAAGCATTATTATATCTAGGAGAACAGATAGATAAACTACAAGCACAACGGATAGAATATATGGCAGAACTAGCAAAAATACATGGCATTTCCTTAACTAAACTGATGGAAAAGCTAGGACTTGAGTAGAGATGAAATTAGTAATTGGGTATTGGTAAATGTAGCGATAGCGAAGCGCTCCGAAGGAATCGCCTGTATATTCTATATTAAATTGGCTATATGACTAAAGAATTATAAACCTCATCTTAACTGTGCGAAATAGAAGCTATAAATGGGGAAATTGCCTCAACAAATGCCTGAGTATATTCATAAGGCATAACATTTTTACCAATGATTTTCACTCCTTGACTTTGAGGTAAGCAACTCAGATAATATGCTAATCTTTCATCAGTCGTTTCTGTTTTACTTTCTTTACTAATACCGCGAGCTTTTTCTCCCACAACTAATAATGTTCGCTGGGAAATGGAGGCAATATCACTACTGTAATCTCTTTGCCAAAATCTCGCTAAAAAAGCAAATACTGCATAACGCCCATTTATATTTTTAGCATCTGCTATGAGAGTATTTAGCCATTCATCATCAACATTTTCACTAAGAGCAAACAATTTTTCAGATGAGAAAGAATATAAAAATTTGCGAGTCCGGGCATAGCGGAAAAAAGCATTACCTATGGGAGATGTAAAAATGCTCCAAAGTAAGTTTTGTTGCCACTTAGGAGCATTTTTAGTAATAACTGGACGAGATGTAGGATCAGATAACACTAACCCGGTAATTAAGTTTTGTTCCAGTTTCACTAATTCTATAGCAACTGGTAACAAAGCTCCTTGCACTACTATAATAACGGGTTGTTTAACTACGGTTTGCAAAAAGTATTGTAACTGTTTTGCCCAGTTAATTGGTGTATGTGCTAAAGCTGGCATATCACTTTCACCACATCCCAATAAGTCGGGATTATAAATAGAATTTTGGTGATTTTTATCATACCATTCGCGGCAAAATCGCTGCCAAAATTGCCTTGATAAGCCGACACCGATAGGATGAATTAAAAGTAAAGGAATGCCCGTTACTGGAGAATTAAGAGGTTGCTGAATTTCGTAAGCACAGCGGTAATTCTGCCAAATATAATACTGGGTTGGAGATGCTGTGGTGTTGTTCATAGTAGAAGATGACATGATGAATATTTTGAATTATAGCTAAAAAATTATGCGAGGATGGATAAATTGATATCCTGCATCTTTCAATTTCTGATTCGATACCCAGGCATTATATGGACGGATATTTTTATTGTCTGCATCCCAAATAACATTAGGTAAATTATTCTTTGTCATTACATTATCAAGTAATTCTTTATTTGTGAGATGACTATCATCTACAAGATTGTAAATACCTTGTAAACGATGCTCACGAGCAAATTCTATCGTGCCAACAATATCATCAATATGAATCCAATTGGTAGTATCTTCTCCATTCCCAGGACGAGTTGTTCCTGCGGCTCTACTAAATATTTTTTTCAGCTCTCTACCCGGTCCATAAATACCTCCTAAACGTAAAATACAAATGCGGGTATTGTCATTATTTGCCGATAATAATATATCCTCTGCTTTTCGCAGTAGTTGAGAATTACGATTAGCTGGTGCTGGTGGACTTTCTTCATCTACCCATACACCATTTCTATCTCCATAAATTGAATAACTGCTTGTATATATTACTTGGTGAATATGAGGAAATTGGGGTAAAAGAGAAACTAAAATTTTGGCAGTTTCTACATAAGTTTCTTCATAAGCATCTGCACTTTTTGCCCCTACACTTAATAAAATAATTTCTTGATTTTTTAATACAGTTTTCAACTTTTCTATGTCATTACCTGAAGTAACGATGACCTTTTGTGCCACTGTTTCTAAATTAGGGATACGTTCGGAATTAGTGGTAGTTGCAGTCAGCATAAAATTACTATTTAACTGCCAATATTTGCTAACTGCATCACCTACATAACCACAGCCAATAATTGCAATGTTCATGATCATTAATAGAACTAAAATAAATTATTTTTAACAATTACCAGTCAATAATGAATAGTACAGGAATCTAGAAGTTTTTAACTAATAAGTATTAGTTTTACTTTTTATTTCTGCCTATTCAAATATATAACGTTAGGAGGAACCCACATTAATCATTAAATTTTGTGAATATAGCATCCTTTTTTGTCTGTAAACTTGCCTTATGCAGTCAAGCGGCAGGAGGTAGATTGTCTCACATATCATGGAGTATGGCTATATTATTAATTTTAGTGGCTATGACTATGTTAATCACTAGTAATCTAATTAGCAAGAAATATTACTAAGTTTTTTTATATTATAAGTAATTGTAGCTTGCTTTTTAGTTGCTGGAATTGTTTTTAGGTATGAATTATACCATCAGGCATGATGGCTCCAGCTAATTTAGCACCAATTAATTTTACCAGTAAGCGATCGCCAGAACGAATTCTCGCCCCTGTCAAATCAGCACCACGCAAGTCAGCACCGCTAAGATCCGCACCAATCAAATTTGCCGAGCGCAAATTGGCATCTCTTAAATCTGCTAACAGTAAGTTAGCTCTAAATAAATTGGCTTCTGACAAATCCGCACCTCTGAGAATCACCTTGTGCATAAAAGTATCACTGAGATTAGAGCCGCTTAAATTTGCATAGCTCAAATTTCTGCCTGATAAATCCCGGTTGCTCAAATTAGCACGACTAAAATCTTTACCGCTTAGATCTGAATTTGGCTGTGGTTGTTGATAGGCTGTTTGTGGTGAAGAGTATGTAGATGATGGTTTATCTCGAAGAGAGCGCAATTTATCCCGAGCTTCATTAAATAATTTCAGTTTCTCATGTGCTTTGTGTTGTAAGCGCGGGTTATCTTTGGGGAGGCGGTCTGGGTGCCAAACAAACACCAAATCTTTATAAGCCTGGTTTATCTGTTCGAGTGTGGCCCCTGGCTCTAATTCTAAGATTCTGTAGTACCTCTCCAGTTCGCTGCTCGTCATGGTGTATTGGTGAATATTAATTAATTTTTGAACAAATGATGAGTTATGCGGTTATTTTTTCAGTATAGCCATTGATTGCTACTGCTATCTGCATTAAACATAAATTTAGCAATAGCAACATTAAGAATAATCATAAAATCCGTTCTTTTTGCGGGAGATAAATCTGATAATTTGTGGGCAAATTTACCATAAGATGTTAATTAGGCGTTTTGCGCCTTTCCCAGAATCGAGTAGTAATTTAAGCAGCTTGTTCTTGTGAAAGAAATTCTAGGCTAAAATATAATAATTAATTTGTTACAAATCTGCTCAAATTACCATATTCTGTAAACTCAGGTTGGAGTTGATTTTCAACCGAGTACGAGTTAACACATTTCTCAAGCGGACTTTCTATGTCCTTCTACCCTCAGATTAAGCAATTTTTTCTCGGTAAATCCTTACCAACCAGCGCCCATAGCGAAGAGAGATTGAGTAACGCAGCAGCCTTGTCCGTCCTTTCCTCCGACGCGCTTTCCTCGGTGGCTTATGCGACAGAAGAGATTTTGCTGGTTTTAGTAGCAGCAGGAAGTGGCGCTCTGAGCTTGTCTCTGCCTATTGCTATCGCAATTATTGCCCTCTTGGGCGTAGTTGTCCTTTCCTATCGTCAAACCATTCGTGCTTATCCCCAAGGTGGTGGTTCTTACATTGTCGCTAGAGAAAATCTGGGTCTTTATCCAGGACTAGTGGCTGGTGGTTCTCTGATGATTGATTATATTTTGACTGTTACTGTCAGTATATCTGCGGGTACAGCAGCTTTAACATCAGCAATTCCTGCACTCCAATCTCACACAGTTATTTTGTGTTTGATTTTCATTTTCTTATTAATGCTCGCAAATCTTAGAGGTGTTAAGGAATCAGCCCAGATATTCATGGTTCCCACTTACGCCTTTGTTGTGAGTATTTTTCTATTAATTGCCATTGGGTTGTTTAAGTATAGCACTGGGCAAGTTCCCACAGCCTATCCTTCCCTTCCTGCTACCGAAAGCATCAGTTTATTCTTCATCTTACGGGCTTTTTCCGCCGGATGTACAGCACTGACAGGGGTGGAAGCAATATCTGATGGGGTATTAGCTTTTAAAGCCCCAGAATGGAAAAATGCCCGCCTTACTTTGTTGTATTTGGGAGTAATTTTAGGATTTATGTTTGTGGGTATTACTTACTTAGCAAATATTTATCATATTGTTCCCCAAGATGGACAAACAGTAGTTTCTCTATTGGGAAGAGTAATTTTAGGGACAGGGCCTGTTTACTATTTTTTACAAATAGTTACCTTGCTAGTTTTGATGTTAGCTGCTAATACCAGTTATGCGGATTTTCCCAGACTCTGTTATTTTCTAGCACGAGATGGATTTCTACCCCGCCAATTATCCCTATTGGGCGATCGCTTGGTTTACTCTAATGGTATTATTCTCCTCAGTAGTTGTGCCGGAATTTTAGCCATTATTTTCAAAGGTGAAGTTAATGCCATTATCCCTCTTTACGCGGTTGGTGTGTTTACTTCCTTTACCCTTTCCCAAGCTGGTATGGTTCGTCATTGGTATCAAGGACAAACCAGCAATTGGCGTGCAAGCGCAATTATGAATGGTTTAGGAGCAGTTGCCACCCTTGTAGTATTGATTGTAATCATTTCTACTAAATTTCTACTAGGTGCTTGGTTGGTAGTCGTAGCAATTCCCTTAGTAGTAGTTTTATTTTCCGCTATTCAACAACATTATCAATATGTAGCTCAACGTCTAAGTATTCAGGATTTAGCACCCCGAAGTTATATCTGGGTTCCCAAACCAGCAATTATCACTCACCCTGCGGTAGTTGTGGTAGGACATCTGAACAGAGGAACAGTAGAAGCTTTGGACTATGCGCGGACAATTGCTGATGAAATTGTGGCTGTTCACGTAGATATTGGTTCTACAGACAGGGAGAAACTCCGAGAAAAATGGCAAAATCTCCAATCAGATATTCCTTTGGAAATTATTGACTCTCCTTATCGTTCCGTAATTGACCCAATTGTGGATTTTGTTGGTCAGTTCCAAGAAAATCACCCAGGTGTATTTACAACTATAATTATTCCCGTTTTTGTGCCTCGAAACTGGTGGGATAGTATTTTACATAATCAAACCACCTTGTTTTTAAAGAATGCTTTACGAGCCAAGAAAAGTCGCATTGTCACAACTGTTAGATATTATTTGTAAGGTTAGTAGGGGCGCAGGGCCTGCGCCCAGTCATTGGTAATACAAATTATGATTACCAAACGTCTTCTTTTTCCTCCTGACTCCTGACTGGGCGCAGGCC
>JANMEE010000326.1:0-14555 GCA_031376645.1 Dolichospermum sp. OTE_75_concoct_329_sub
ATAACACAAATCCTAATAAGTGATAATGACCTAAACAAGTTAAACCAGCATTATTACCCATTTCTTCTCTTTGTTTTTGGCTATAAAACCTAATTCCTGTAGAAGAATGGGGCGTAATTTGACATGATGATGAGTTATTAAAAGTAATGTCTACTAAATAAAACCTACCATCTGGAGAAAGTACCCTTGCTACCTCATTTAAAACCTGTTCTGGTTGAGGATAATGTAAGAAACTGATAGTATTAAAAACCGCATCAAATTGTCCCTCAGCAAAGGGCAGATTTTCCGCATTACCTTCAATATAAATTAACCGGGGACGGTGGCGGTTCTTTAGTCTCGCTACCCGCAACATTTGGGGAGATAAATCCAATCCTGTGGCTGTAATTTCAGGAAACTCAGTCGCTAATTTATTTAATAAGCGTCCTGTTCCACAACCTAAATCAAGGACATTTGCATTTGGTGATAATTCAACTTTTGTAAGTAATCTTTTATGGATTGCTTGGTAAATAAAAGAAGGAAATGCCCAATCATAACTATTTGCCCATCTGTCAAAAAGTTCTTTTTTATCATTGACAAAGTTACTAATCATAGCTGGTATATTATTGTATTTATTTTATTATAACTAAAAAATAGATCCCCGACTTCTTAAAGAAGTCGGGGATCTGGGTATGATCTATAAATTATAACCAATCTCTATAAGCGGAAATTTCATTGACTCCAATTTCAAAAGGTGATCCTTTTCCAAAAGGAGGATAAACGCGAATTTTGGCATTTTTAGTAAATCTTTCCAGTCTATTTCCCAATTGGGGAATATTACTGACTATATGCCAATAAGCAACTATATCGGGACAGTCTACAATTAACATCAAAGTCGTGTTATTTGTAGTCATGTACCACTGACAATTAGATAATAATACTTGAGTAATGCGATCGCACGCAAAGAAAAAACATCTACCAATAGACTGTTCTAACTCCAAGTGCAGTATTCCATCCTCTTTTGTTACCTTAATAGGAGGTAAATCATCGGGAGGAAGCAAAGGAAGTTTAGACATAATTCCGCACCTCTTGATTGTAGCGTTGCAAACTTTCTCGATTTTTTTGCAAAGAAAAAGATGAGGGTTTTAACGCTAATGTGCTGAGATTTAATTTGTCCTGAAATTTCTTGATTTTGTCACGACAACCGTTGACATCACCGATAATTGAATTCTCAAACAAATAGTCTTCATCAAAACAAATATTTGTCCGATCAAATGCTGGTTGTTGAGGACTTTTCTGCATTACTTGAGTTGAGTTAGCTGTCATTTCTTTGCTGAAGTGACGAATAAAAGGTAATGCCTCATTCACTGCTTCATCATGAGTTTTACCCACAAAAAAGAAACGTGCTAACAGAAACTTATCTGCACCACTGGAATTGAATTCCCGATATTTATTGACTGTCTTCTGCAATCTTTCTAGAGAAAAAGGCGGACCACCCATTAAACCAAAGGAATTTTTAGCAGCAAATTCAATTGCTTCATCATCACCACTAGCAACATATATGGGAATTGGTTTTTGCAATGGTTGGGGATAAATTGTCAGATTTTCGCATTGATAATATTCGCCATTAAATGATACGTCAGTCTCATATAAAAGCTTTTGAATCAATGCGACTGACTCTAACATTCTCGTGCGGGATTCCTGGGTTGTGACACCAAAATGTTTATTTTGCTGGGGAAAAGGACCACCTTTAGCCACTCCAAAAGCCAGCCTCCCACTACAAAGATTATCCAAAGTAGCAATATCTTCAGCAACGCGAATTGGTTGGTGAAATGGCAATAATACAGCCGCAGTTCCTAGGCGAATTTGGGAAGTAACACCTGCCAAATGTGCCAATAACAGCAGAATTGAAGGACTAAGATTGAACTCATTAAAATGATGTTCTGTTACCCAAGCTTCTTCAAAACCTAAACTTTCAGCCTCTTTCACCAATAAAACTTGCTCAAAGATAGTGCGTCTAGCATCTAGGTGATGATTTTCGTAATTACAGAAAAGTCCTGTTTTCATTATTAACCAAATATTAGATTAGGCTGCCAGTAATTGCAACTCCAACCATAATCGAGGTTCAGACTGCTTTAACTTCGACATAGGGTCACGTAGCAATCGCTTGGCATTGAAACAAACTACTTGAATTAGCCCCATATTTTCTGCTAATTCTCTGAGGATTATTTTTTTGGCTTGAATATAGGGCATCATGTCTTCTTGACAATAAATTCCTATATATTGAAACCGTTTTGCAGGTCGTCCCCAAAAGCAAGTGATAACTTTCACATGGCAGCCTTCTAAGAGTTCTCCCAGGGTTGGGTAATAGTCATTTATGACTCGGATAAATTCTTGGGCTAGGATCTCTTCAGTAATCATCTGACTGATTTTTCTGTAGCTTCCATAACTCTATTTAGTATAACATATTAAAGAATAAAGATCCCCGACTTCTTAAAGAAGTCGGGGATCTAAATAAATATCTAAAAGTTGTTATCGAGAATTACGTTCTGCTACTAAGAGATCAGCAATAATATCTGGTAAACTGCTCAAATCGGTATATCCTTCTGAACCAGAAATTGGCGAAATAAAAGTGTAGTTGGGGTCACAAACCCCTGTGTCATAAACCTGCATAAACCATTTATCAGGTAATCCCTCTACACCCAATTCTACAATGTACCAACTCTCACCCGTTAACCGAGAATTGATAATCGTAAACCAATCTCTATAATCATCAGCAATATTCCAATCTGCCAAGAGAAATTCTAATGATATTTTTCCAGCATCAGTTGAAGTCAATAGCATTATTACTCCTGAGTGACAACTTGATTAGAAACTTCAGGATATAAACCTAATTCTTTTGCTAATTGTTTAGCAACAAAAAATAGAAATTGCGCTCCATCTTGATTACCTTGATGAGCAAACATTGTGGCTACTTGTAACATTGATTGAACTAAACCTGAATCAATTAATTCCGGTTTTGCTTCCAAAACATCTGGTTCTTGACCATTAGGACATTGAAGAAGTTCATCAATTAAATTAAAATACTGTGTTTGGCGTTCGTCTGTCATGATAATTTAGTTTATGGTGAAGATTAAGTTGCAAAATTACTGTTCGATGCTTTGTTGCCACATTTTTTCCAACATGGCAATGTGTTCTTTTAATACAGCAGCTCGGTAGACAAGATATCTGTCATAAGCGATAATTCCTATACCAATACAAATCGGTGTCACTAAAAATAACCATTGCAAAATTGTCACTAAGTTATATTTTTTTGCAGCAATTTTTAATTGATGTAGAAAATTATTGTTAGACGATTTGACCTTGACTAAAGATGGCTGAGTATTGATAATTTTTGTTTGGGGAACTAATTGAGAAGATGCTATATTTATTTTCGGCAATTCACAGGATAAATTCTGTGTTTTAACGAACTCTCTATGTTGTCCCCAAACTATAGTAAATACTACTACTCCTGGAGAAATCAATGCTAAAGTGACCAAACCTACAGTAAGCACTTTTAAAAGTTTGACTTTCATGTTTATTCTCCCTTACCAGGTCTTAATTACCTAGAAAGAAAATTTCTTTTAGTAGGTTTATTTCTTACACCTTGTTTAATTCAAAATATGCTTATCAAAATCTACACTTCTGATTCGGTGACTTCTCTTATATAGGAGGTAAGAAGTCCCCCCTGATTCGTCAGACTTTCATCTTAGGAACTTCGGGGGGTAGAGGGGAATCTCTGCGTAAATCCTATATCGTTTATATCAGTTGCCCTTTTAGTCCCAACTTTAAGTGAGTAGAATTAATATTATTAAGATGATTGCGATCGCACTCATAGCCTGTTATTCTTATTTGGTAAGGATTATCAAAAATCTTTGGTGTAGGGGTGCTAGTATTTTTCGAGTGGGGTACTAGCATTTTTGAGAGAGGGAACGGGGTATTTTGTACTCAAAGCCAAATCAAGGTAGGCTATTGCTTTGAGATATTTTACGGGGAAGATTCACAAGTACAAACTGTACTCAAATCACAGCATCTCATGACAAAGATAAACCTAAGATATCTTGAATAACTCAAAAAGAAAATTAAGATATTCTAAAAAAATAATAACTAAAGTTTAATCTGGTAATTGATGATCAAATCCTTGTTCTTATCCTGTTAATCCTTTAATCGGTGGACATCCTGATATGGCTTGCGCCACGCTACGCTATCAGACAATTTTCCTAACTAAAAAATTCAGTTAATAGTATTGTTTTCAATACTTGGGAATATTTTTATAAGAATTGACAGAGATTATGCTAAAATAACTATGGCTGATATTAAAACTCAATGAGATAAATACTTAACCAAAATAGATTAATATATAAATTTTAGAGGTTAATAAATGCGAATTGCTAAAGACGTAACAGAACTTATTGGAAAAACTCCATTAATTCAGTTGAATAAAATTCCCCAAGCCGAGGGAGTGGTAGCTAGAATAGTTGTCAAACTAGAAAGCATGAATCCTGCGTCCTCTGTGAAAGACAGAATTGGCGTGAGTATGATTCTTTCCGCTGAAGCTGAAGGTTTAATTTCCCCAGGAAAAACCATTTTAGTCGAACCAACTTCTGGGAATACAGGCATTGCTTTAGCAATGGTAGCAGCAGCTCGTGGCTACAAATTAATTTTAACCATGCCCGAAACCATGAGCCAAGAAAGACGCGCTATGTTAAGGGCTTATGGTGCAAGTTTGGAGTTAACACCTGGAACTCAAGGAATGAGAGGTGCAATTAACAAAGCAGAGGAAATTGTGGCTAATACTCCCAATGCTTTTATGTTACAACAATTTGCCAACCCAGCTAACCCCAAAATTCACCGAGAAACCACCGCTGAGGAAATTTGGGTGGATACAGACGGAGAAGTTGATATCTTAATTGCTGGGGTAGGAACAGGTGGCACAATTACCGGAATTGCGGAAGTTATTAAACAACGGAAACCAAGTTTCCAAGTTATTGCTGTAGAACCTAAAAACAGTCCGATTCTATCAGGTGGTAAACCCGGTTCTCATAAAATTCAAGGTATTGGTGCGGGGTTTATTCCTGATGTTTTGCGTCAAGATCTAATTGATGAAATAATTCAAGTTGACGACGCAGAAGCAATAGAATATGGACGAAGATTAGCCAGAGAAGAAGGTTTATTATCAGGAATATCTTCTGGTGCGGCTTTAGCGGCCGCTATTGTCGTTGGTAAACGTCCAGAAAATGCGGATAAATTAATAGTCATGATTCAACCTTCCTTTGGTGAACGCTATTTAAGTACCGCATTATTTCAAGATTTGATGAGTTAAACATTTCGTAGGTTGGGTTGACGCAAGGAAACCCAACAAAATTCTTGTCTGAATCAGGATTTACAGGATTTAAGGATTTACAGGATGTTGATTTATTTGATCTTATATTAACTGGGATAAAACCTACGTCACTCTATGGGAAAACCGGGAATAACTTTATCAATTTCTTGCATTAATCGTAAAGTTTTCGTTAAAGCGATGACAATTTTTTGATAATGGTTAATTTCCTCAATAGATAATTTTCTATTGGCGTTTTTTCTATCTTTTAACCATTTATCTAATACTTGATATCCACCAATTTTAAATTCCCGAATATGTGAGGGAATATCGGTAAAATAGCTTTCTTTATTGATATACACTCTTTGCAATTCTGAATTATAGGTAACTTCACTAACTTGATTATTTCCTATGGTTTGGTAGGTTGTGGTTAAGGTATTGAGTATATCTGATTTCATTAAATGTAAATTAACTAATTCTTCTCCTTTGATAGCTAATTCATGAAAGAGTTTTTGATTACTGGTTAAGGGAAGACGCGGAAAATCTATTTTCAGAAATTCAGCGTATCTAGTGCGATAGGTGGGACTATGAAATATAGCATAAGCATAGTAAAATATTTCCTCTGGAGTGGGTATTTTACCAAGTTTATTTTTGATATTTTCTAAGAATTTTGGAGATAAGTTAGGAGTTCTTTCTAAAAATAAGTTAGTTTGTTTATTTTCTGTATCTGGATAGATATAGAGAGGGAATAAATAGTTAATTTCCTTAATAGATAAAGAGTGATTAGATATAATTTGATTAGTACAGAAAATCTGATCGTATACTCTAGGTATTTCAATTCCTCTAGCTGTAATTAAGCATAGATTTTCTTTATTTAAAACATAACGCATAACTTCCTGTCTAGGACGATTAACTAAATTACTATTATGATAATAATATCTCCAATCAAAAGGACGGTATAAACAAATAGTGAAATAATTTTGCCAATTTTTATCACTAGCTAATAATTGTCTTTTAGGATTAATTTTCCAATCCGAAGTTTCTTTAATTTGATAATTTATTAAAATTTGCTCATTTGCAATTCTTAAATCTCTAAAGTCTTCTATTCGTTTACGAAGTATATTCAAATCTAAATCTATCACAAAATTATCTCTGTGAGTTGCAACTCCTGTTGAATTTACAGGAAAAATATCTGTAACATTCCACCCTTGATTATATTCCGTTGCTAAATCAAAATCTTTCGGTGCAAAAAAGTAATTAGGTTCAGTCGGTTGTAACTCTATCCAATCAACATTATCTAAACTTGCAGATTCTAAAAACTTATATTTATCCTCACGACTTCCCCACAGATCATAATATAACACCTTAGCCATTTCCTTAATTCCATCTCTGGATTTATAAGCCGTAGAAAAATAATCAGGGTCGCTTTTTTCGCGCACAGCAATTAAAATAGCTACACCTTGTTGAATATCAAAAACATTTTGATCAACATTTCCATCTGGTGTAGTTTCTTTTAATAAAGAATTACCATGTAAATCCATAATATATAAAGTGTCAAAATACTTTAATAACTCCTCTCTCATTCCACGATGAATTAAACCATTAAGATAGGAATGATTAGTAATAAATCCAATAATACCATAGCCTTTAGGATTTTTTTGAATTTGATCTTGAGCAAAACGAATAAATTTAATATAATCATCATCTAAAGGTTGAATATTCTTTTCTTTTTCTAACCTGACTCTACCTTTATATAATTCCAAAAGTTCCCCAATATGGGTTAATTCCGTAATAGTTTTACCTGCTTTTCCAGTTTTATAAATCCGATTCCAAACTAAACCAGTATATTCAACATCTGCTAAATATCTTTCATCTTGATTTAAAACTCTTTTGCGTTTACTAGCATTTTGAGAACTGACAGAATAGGGAGGATTTCCTAATACAACCATTACCGGAATTTCTGTTTTTACTTTTCCTGCTTGACTTGATTCTTCCGCAATTATTTGAGTAATACCAGGAATTAAATCTCCTTCCTTTATTCCTTCTTCTAACGCATTTGTTAAATAAACTTTTAATCTTTCCTCTGGTGCAAATTTATAACCTAAATCTCCTAATAATAAACCTAATTTTAAATGCGCTATAGTATAAGGAGTCATTAATAACTCAAACCCAAATAAACGGTTTACAAGTTTTGTATCTCTTAAAAAACTATTCCAATTATCAATACCATATTTTTTGACATTATCACGAATTTGTTTAATAACTGCATATAAAAAAGTTCCTGTTCCGGTTGCGGGGTCAAGAATAGTTACTTTGCGATTTCCTAAACCATATTGTAAATCAAAGACTTTATCTAAAATATCATCAACAGAACGAACAATAAAATTAACTACAGGTTCAGGAGTATAATAAACTCCTCTACTTTTTCTTAATGAAGATTCATAAGCGGCTAAAAATGTTTCATAAAAGTGAATAACTGGATCTTGTGTGCGGGTTTCTTGACCAAAGTTTTCTAAAATATTGGTCATGTCTATTGTGTTAAATAAGTCTATTAAATTTTCAATTGATTTATGAATTTTACTAACACTATCAGTTCCTAAAACCAAATCAAATAAACCTTTTAAAAAAGGGATTCTATCACTGATATAAATACTTGCTGTTGTCCGGTTAAATGCAAATTGTCCGGGATTTTGTGCATGACCAATTTTTGCAGTAAATAACCCATAAGCAATGGTTTGAGAATACATATCAGCAAATTTGTCATTATCTATATCTAAAAGTAGTAATTTTTTAAATGTTTCTTTTAATTGGTTTAATTCTTCTGTAGTTGTTTCTATTTCTAAAGATGATTGAATAGCGTTTCTAATTGTTTTAGTATAAGCTGCCATTTCTTTAGCCAAATCATAATAGTTATTAATATCTTTGGCTTTTTGATTCAGAAATGATTGTAGTAATTCTCTAATAGGCTGTAAATCATTAACCAGAATAATTTCACCTTGTTCTAAATCAGCTAATTTAGCAGTTTTTTCACATTCTCCGTCTACATACCAATGAAATTCTAGATAATTAGTTAAAATCAAGTTATAACCAATATTTGATTCTAAATAACGTTTGAGTTGTGCAGTTTTTTCGATTTTACTTAAATCAATATTAATATCCTTAGCTTCTATATATCCCAAAATTCGATCATTTTTTCTGATAGTTAAATCAGGGATTCCTGCTTGGTTGCCTTTTTCTTCAATTCCGGCATTAACACCAATCATTAAACCCTCAATTAGACGTTGTAGGCTGGGGTAATGACTGCGTTCTCCACCGCGTTTAATATTTTCTTGCAAGTCTTGAATGTAGTTGTTAAATTCAAACATAATCCCTGGGAAATTAATAAATAATTTTCCTTTGAGGATAGCATATATTTTTAAATTTTAATACAATTGTAGTAAAAAATTACATTTAGCAAAGATCCGCGATGTCTTAAATAAGTCGGAGATCTAAAATTTAATTTGCTACTTTGATATAAACGTTATCGTGTTTAACTTTGACTTCAATACTATGAAGTGAAATATCTGGAACTGTTAAACATTCACCCGTCTTTAAATCATATTGAAATTCATGGGCAGAACAAGTAATAATTCCTTTATTTAATCTACCTTTATCTAAAGGAAAGCCTAAATGAGAACAAGAATTTCGATAACAGCTAATATTATCACCTTGTTTAAACAAAATCACATCATGATTATTAACTCTAACTGCTAAAATGCGATTTTCAATTATTTGATCTAATGTTGCTGCTTTTACCCAATATAAATCTGGAGAATTAGCGGTAGAACTAGTAGGAGAATTATGCTGAACAGCAACTACTTTAGTAATTTCTGGACAATATTTTGTAATTGCTTGTTCGACTCCTTGAGTTAAAGTTAAGGTAGAAGTAGCACAATTACTACAACTACCAATTAATTTAACTTCAACTGTATTAGGTAGTTTAATTGCTACTAATTCTATATCTCCTTGATGACTTTGTAAACTGGGACGAACTTCTGCTAATGCTGTTTGGATACGTTCTGATAATGGAGGTTTAACTAAGTCGTGATATAACAAAACTGCATAAACAATTTCATCATCTACGGCTTGACGTAAAGCTGATATATTTTCTTTTTTTAGACTTTTAATTAAATTAGTTAATGCTGCTTTATGTAGGGATTCAATTGCAGTTTTTAACCCTACAGCTACACAACGTTGACTTTCATCCCAGTTAGCAATAATCGCTTCAAAACGATTAATATCTGTAATCAATTCTTCAAGATTATTCATTATTTATTTACTTGATTATAAGGTGAAAAAATTATACCTAGTATACAGCATTTTCTACTATTACAACGCACATTATAGCCCCCTCCTCGCTTGCGGGGAGGGGGT
The DNA here is from genome assembly GCA_031376645.1 of Dolichospermum sp. OTE_75_concoct_329_sub. Classification (GTDB taxonomy): domain Bacteria; phylum Cyanobacteriota; class Cyanobacteriia; order Cyanobacteriales; family Nostocaceae; genus Dolichospermum. The sequence goes on from JANMEE010000326.1 coordinate 9,749, forward strand.
TGAGGGTGGGGTTAATGTGATTATTAATAACTTATTTCATTCTAAAGTCTTGCAGTAAAAAAGGCATAATTGCACCTGTCGTTAAGCTAGCTACAGTAATGGGAACACAAAGAGGAAGAGATGCTTGTGCTAGTAATACTAATATAATCGTGCCAATACCACTAGCAATAATAGTTTGACGCAGAAAATATATGGGGTCACGGAATAGTTTACCCTTGAAAAATAACTGAATAGAAAACCAACTTAGTTCTAACATATATACTCCTAATGATTGGCTAAGATATTGAGGATAAATAAACCTAAAATTACCGCAGGAATTACTCCTGCTGGTGCGAATAAGCTACCAATTATGGCGGAAAATTGATATCCTATATCTTTACCAGCCAGGATTATTCCCCCAATTGCACCACCAATCATTGATAAAATTGCAGCAATGATTAACCAAATAAATCCTGTGGTGAGATTTAATTCTGTATTTAAACTATGCAGAAATTTAATCAATGCTGGATCATAAACAAAATCAAACATAGTTATTCTCCTATTTGGGGGTTAATTTAATGCAAATGCTTGGATTTCTGCGGTTAAATCTTGTAGTGCTTTGGCTACCATTTCAGCTTGTTCTAACTGCTTATGTTCTGTAAATATTCGCCAAGCTTCTTGATAGTATTCTTCTGCTTGTAACAGATTGTGGGGATTCCCTAATTCTGGTTTTTCAGGGTCGTCAGGTAAGTTGAAGAGAAGGTTAGCTTTGTTAGAAATTGTATTAGCATATTCTAACGGTGTATCTTGATGATTACGCACCTTTAAAGCTTCATTGTAAGCTAAAACAGCCCGTAAATTATTGTCCACAGGATGGGAACTTACTAAATATTGTAAAGCATTTCCTAAATTATTTTGCAACATTGCATATTCTCGAGGATGCTCAATTAAGTTAATATGTTTGAGAGCAGTTTCAAAGGACTGGACTGCTAAACCTTGACGGAATGATTCCCGTTCTGATGACATGGGCATAGAAAGATAGGCGATCGCAATGTTATTATATAAAATCGCATATTCCTGGGGATAATTTTCCCAAGTAAACACCCGCAAAGCTTCATGATAAGCGTGAATACTCTCAGTTATCCGCGCTAAATTGTAGGGAACTAAAGATTGGAAAACCAACCCCAAATTCATCTGCACTTCTGCCACTTCTTCCGCCGGGGCAAATTGTTGTAAAATAGGCAAAGCCTCTTCATAATCTGCCCGCGCTTGTTGCAGAAATTGGGAACCCCCATCAGGAATCATCTGTAATGTTCCTGCCATGCCCACCTTAGCCCGTGCTTTCAGTAAAACATATTCCTCCCCACACATTTGATATGCACGGTCAAATAGCCCAATTGCATTGTGTAAATCTTGGGCTGTTTTCGGCTTTTTCTGAAAACCTTGTGCTATTTCTATCAGCATTTGGATTTTTTCCGCTGTTGTTGCTGACTCTGAAGATATGGACGCAATAGCAGCTTTCACAAATGAATCTGTAATACTAGAAGTCATAAATTTGCCTGGGGAACAGAATTATCAACACCCACACATTAGGGTTATTAACCAAGCCGATTTACGCAGTTTGCGAGTTGATACAGATTCCCCTAATATAAAACAATTAGGTTATAAAAATCTAGAGTGCATTTACCAATAAAAGGAGTTTCTTTTCTATCCTCAACTTTGTGATTTATCTAGCAGTTGTCATAATTGGCATGGAATTAGAACCATAACAAAGTCCCCAGTTTACTTTAGTAAACTTTCGCTATTAGCCTGGAACTATGGCTTACGCCACGCTACGCCACGCTACGCCACGCTACGCTATCAGTTCTAGGCGGGTCTAAAGTTTCAACCTAGGGAAATTACTGTGCCAATAGGACAATAAAGCCTGCCAAGCAGTTTCTAATTCAGTATTACTAGCATCAGCCTTAGCTAACGAAAGTTGTCCCCAGATACAGCGACGGTCACGAAGAGTTTGTTTACCATTAAGTATATTCAACCATTGAGAAGGATTTAGGTAAGGACGATAAAAATGAGCAGCGAATTGAGATATTGTCACTGTACTCTTCCCCTGAGAATTAATACAGGCAGTCAAATAGTGATTTAGCGAATCAGAAAACCGGAAATTATAACCTTGAGAATTCACTTTTTCAACAGGCTTTATCAGCTTAGGTAAATTAGGCAAATCACTGAATTGCTCATAGTAAGCTTGAATATCACCTAAGCTAGAAGGAATGTAGTAGAAGTTTACAGTTAAACTCTGTCCAGCCTTTTGGTAATGATAAATTTGTCCTGACAAAATATTCCTTCCCTTATCGGCTTGGACATTTGTATTGGGTTGAAAACGATTATTCTCCTTTGCTAGTTGCTGAGACGGTAACAACAGAGATTTACTATCAACAAATTGCCAACCGGGGAGAGAAATTTGTGACGGAAAACGATAGGCCGTTATTTGAATCAAGCCCGCGCTAGGAGATATCCAAAAATAAAATAAAATGACTATTAAACCTAACCCTGTTAGCACACTTAACCAGGACGCTGACCGGGACTTATGGGGTATAGCTTTTTTTGTTAGCAAAGATGGAATTTGAGCGGGTGATAGAAAGAGAATCACCGTCCCGAAGCATAAAAAAGAGAGTAAAGTAAATATATCACCACCTTGAGAACCATGCCAATAATTAAATGCAAGTTTATCTTTCACGACTAGGGCTATTATAACTAATCTAATAGTAGAAAAAATAACACTAATAACCACTGAAAGAATAAAAGGCAAATAAATATTTTTCAACATAGATGGAAAAAGAATAGCCAGGATGAAAGAAAATTTTAATAAAAATATTAAAAGTGGTATCGCTGTGCATTCCGATAAAATATCAATTGACCCATTATTAACAGTAACCAAACTACCTTGAGTAATCGAATCAAAACCCAAGTACCATAAAAGAAAAGAAGTGAGTTTAGCAGAGATGACGGTAATCTGAATCAGCGTTCCCAATAACTTTACCGAAATCAAAGTTAAGGGAAATATAATAATAATTGCTAATTCTCGACGAAATTGTTTAATTCTCCGAAACCCTGATGCTAATAAAGCTAAACCTGTGGCACTAATCAATGGAAGAAAGTACCAGGAAATAGAGATTTCTTGAACTGAAAACCTCGCATTGATGTAGGGAATAATAATTAAACAACAACCAACAAAATTAGCAGGAAACCTGCTGACGAACTCAAGGTCATTTCGTTTTTGGTAAAGATGCCATAGGATACTTGCATATAACAATAGTTCTAAGAACCATTGATTGAAGTCTTGTTCAACTCGCCAGTAGATTGTTAGGTAAATTGAAGCTATCAGCCCAAATATCAATGGGAGCAAAAAAGTCTGATTCAGTAGGTTAACTTGCTTGAGATTTTTAATTTTGAGTTTAATCATTCTAAAGACAAGCTTGTCCTATTTTAAACCAAACAACTACACAGGTAAAGCTAATAATCACGAGAGCAATAACTGTTCTTAAACTATTTTTCCATCTCCTCTTCCGTTGCTGTTGCTGATTTTGGGTGGCTCCTTCGGAGATCCTGTTTTTGGCAATGGTTAAGTTTTTTGTAATTGCATTTTTTAGCTGAGGCACTGGTAAATTTAATTCTTCTGGACTGAGGTTGATATTTTTAGCGAAAAGCTGAAGTTGTTCTGCATTAGTCCCAGCAGCGAGACGCTTTTCGATTTGAGTTATTTGTTCAATACCGCTATTTTTCTGTTGAGTAATTTGATCATTGACTGATTTTATAATTCGTTGCGTATCTACAAAAACAAGGGGAATGATGATAAAAAAGACAATCCCCATTATCAAGATGACCCAGCGAATAAATCTCAAATAAACAATTTCCAGGAAGCGAACATCATATTGATTGTCACTAAAGTAACGAGCAAAAATAAATCCCAAGCCAATCAAAAAAACCCAACTATGCTCAGTTAAGGCACTAATGGTATTAAGTTCCCATTCAGGGTTTTGGAGTTGGAGCGGGACAACAGTATAGATAAAGTCTATGAATGACATAGTTACAAGGGCATAACCGATGATCGGTAATAGACCAGTCAAGTCACTAGTATTTGATAAAACATCTCTCAGGTCAATACGATTGAAGAAACCATTAATGCTGTGTATGATATATCTAATGTTCATTGATGCTAATCTTCCTCTAAATTAATTGTGGGTTAGGTAGGGGTAAAGCAAGAGATTTATTGGTGTCAACTTAACGTAAAATTAATAACCCGTCTGTGAATAATAGCGTGGTGTAAGCCATATTACCAGTCTAATAGCCAAAGTCATCTGAACTTTTGCAAACTTCCTTAGAGGATGTTTGCAAAAGTTTTCAAGGTATAAATTAACCCCTCTTGTAAACCTCTCCCCGAAGCGGGGAGAGGCTTTGAAACCCCCCTTCCCAGCCTTCGGCACGCTGCGCTAACGTAGGGAAGGGGGGCAGGGGGGTTAGGTTTTTGAAAATTACTGGTTTTATTTAATACTTTTCAAACATCCTCTTAGTGAACTTGAGCTATTACAATACTATTGCCAAATTACGAGGGTGAGATGATAATGCTTTAACCATGAACTCCCGTTTCTCACTCTTGCTTGGCAAAAACAATCAGCCTTAAAAATTCCTTAAAGGTTTCCGACAAGGATTTTTTAAATGTATTGACGGTAGGATAAGGGTTTTAGATTCTAAATTACCTTTTCCTCGAAACGCTTATGTATGCTTATTTTTGCCGTTTTTGCCAAAAATTATCAAGGCTCTTATTTTG
>JANMEE010000122.1:0-36062 GCA_031376645.1 Dolichospermum sp. OTE_75_concoct_329_sub
CTACGAAAGGCCACAAACCACCCAGTTGAATCCAACGGGTGAAGTCACCTTGAGCTTCAGGTCCCCACAGGAACAACAGGGAATGTCCCATGCTGTTGGCTGGTGTGGATACTGCTACTGTCAGGAAGTTAGCTCCTTCTAGGTAGGAGGATGCTAGTCCGTGGGTATACCAGGATGTGACGAAGGTTGTACCGGTAAGCCAACCGCCTAACGCCAGGAAGGCACAGGGGAATAATAATATTCCTGACCAGCCTACGAATACGAAGCGATCGCGTTTTAACCAGTCATCTAATACGTCAAACCACCCTCTACTAGGAGCGCGTCCAACTGCGATGGTCATAAGAGCAAATCTCCAAAATGTTTTATAATTACGGATTTTATGCGTCTGCAAATGGCAAATAATATCCCTTACAGAAATTTAACTAGATTGTCAACCTAGTTTACAATTTTTTACGCTTTCTATCATAATAGGTGAAAATCTCTAATTTTGCCAGTGGACTAGGAAGAAATTTTTATTTGGGGGTTATTCTTAATTACTTACTAATGTCTGGGCGCAGGCCCTGCGCCCCTACGATTTTGCCTGTGGACTGGGAAAAAATTTTATTTGGGGGTTATTCTTAATTACTTACTAATGACTGGGCGCAGGCCCTGCGCCCCTACGATTTTGCCTGTGGACTGGGAAAAAATTTTATTTGGGGGTTATTCTTAACTACTTATTAATGTCTGGGCGCAGGCCCTGCGCCCCTACGAATGACGCTATAATAGGCCATACAGTGAAAATTGATTAATTCTAAATGTTTACCATTGACTTAAGCATCAAAAATACTGCTTTCCCCATATCAGTACAACGTAAGTCTACTGAAGATGCCGAAGCTGTCTATCAACTAATTTTGGCGGCCATGCGCTCTGGCAATCCTGATATTGTGGAACTCAAGTGCGAAGGCAAAACAGAGAAAAAAATTGCTGTTCGTGCTAGTGAAATTTCGGGAGTCCAGATTATTCAAAAAGATAGTTCAGCTACTAGTAGTGGTAAACCACCTGGCTTTGCTGCTTTTACTGCTGAATAACTCAAGGTATAAACATGACAGCAGTGGGCATCGAAGTTAATAATTTAAACTTCTTTTGGCCTAATGGAGAGCAAGTAATCAAATCTTGCTCTCTTAAAGTACCTAAAGGTGAGTTTTGGATGCTTTTGGGGACAAATGGCAGTGGTAAATCTACGCTTCTGAGATTAATAGCAGGTTTATTAGCTCCTCAATCTGGGGAAGTTATGGTTTTACCCCCCGTTGGTTTTGTGTTCCAAAATCCTGATCATCAATTGGTAATGCCAACAGTTGGTGCTGATGTGGCTTTTGGATTGGTAGCAGAAAAGTTACAACCTGCTATGGTCAAAGCTAGGGTTGAGGAAGCTTTGGGAGCAGTAAATTTATTGTCTCTACAGCGACGGCCGATTTACGCCCTTTCTGGTGGACAAAAACAGCGGGTAGCAATTGCTGGAGCGATCGCTCGTCATTGTGATGTTCTATTGTTAGATGAACCCACTGCTTTACTAGATCCAGATAGTCAACTCGATTTAGTAGCTAGTGTGCGTAACCTAGTCAAAAGTCGCGGTATTACGGCTTTGTGGGTAACTCATCGGTTAGAAGAGTTAAATTACTGTGATGGTGCTTTTTTATTAGAACAAGGCTGTTTAGTTGATTCTGGTGAAGCAGAACGTCTCAAACAGCGATTAATTCAAGTAGATCATTAGTCAGTAGGGGCGCAGGGCCTGCGCCCAGTCATTAGTCAGTAGTCACCGAGTCAGGAAGAAGGAGTAACAAGACCTAATTTTGATAATTAATAACCAGATGCCAGAATACAGGATGCTGTATAGGTATCTGGTTTCTTAATATAGCGAAACATAAAATTTTGAGGACTGGAAAAAAATATTTTTTTAAAGAAAACAACTTCAGCAAGCCTTATTTTTAGAGGCGTTTTCAGAATTTTGGCTTCTATCTTAGGGTTTAATTTTGACTGTAAGCAGCATTTTTTCTTTTTTGTAACATGGTGTTACAAGCAATGCTTCATTTAATATAAGTCTTATGAATGATTTTTGTTAACTCTAGATAATTGTGATTAAAAACCATGTCTCGTTCTCCAGTCCCGGCCGTTCTCTTAGTAGACGGCTACAATATTATAGGCGCTTGGCCTTGCTTGATAAAAACCCGTGATCATGCCGGACTTGAGGCTGCGCGGGGTGAGTTGGTGGAAGTAATGACTAATTATAGTGCCTTCCAAGGTTATGAAACTCAAGTGGTGTTTGATGCTCAATATCAAAACACTCCTAGTAACAGAGAAACTATTACAGAATTTTTAACGGTACATTATACGGATTTTGGCCAGACCGCAGACACATATATAGAAAAAACCTGTGCGTCTCTCCGTCAACAAATAGCCCAATCTTTAATTTCTCGCATGATTGTCGCTACATCAGATCGGGCGCAGCAGTTAACAGTTATGGGTTATGGTGCTGAATGGTTATCAGCGTATCAACTATGTGGAGAAGTAGAAACTACGGTTTGTCGAATGCGCCATAGGTATCAGTCGCAAAAACAACCGAAAAGTAGATTTCTGATGAATGGGATTGATGCTAAAGCCAAACAACGGCTGACGGAATTACGCATGGGGTTATAAATTCTCTAATCCATAAATCTCTGAATATAGCTGCTGGAAAGGGTTTGGGGTATTTAAAGTGAGCGGTTTCAGCAGCAACTAAAAAAAAGTTAAAAAATTTTTCCAAAACCCCTTGCATTAATTTGGATTTCGGTTTATTATAATTAAAGTGAAAAGCGTTCCTCAGTAGCTCAGTGGTAGAGCGATCGACTGTTAATCGATTGGTCGCTGGTTCGAATCCGGCCTGGGGAGTTTAAATAAATAAGAAATGAAGCATGAAGCAAAAATTAATAAGCTTCGTGCTTTGTTTTTTGTACTTAGTTAGACTCAATTAAATGGGGCTTCCTGAGTTCTTGTTCCCTGTTCACTTTATTTAAATTGGTTTAATGGTTAATTATTAAAATAGATTTATTTATCCTTTCTGAGAAATACTATGCCGCAGCGGATAATTATAGAAGTCAATAATTGGTTTAGACGAGATAGAATTGTCCGTAAGTTAGAAATTTTTCAAGATATTATTGTGATCTCTCTTTGCGTGAACTTGTTTTGTGTAATGCTTGTTCGCTTAGGAGATATGTTTTTGTCTTTTTTACAACCATTAGATTTACGGGAAGTTACATCTGATATTTTGTTTATTTTGATATTAGTAGAACTGTTTCGTTTGTTAGTTGATTACCTCCAAGAACACAGTATATCTGTAGGTGCAGCAGTAGAAATTACCATTGTTTCGGCTTTGCGAGAGGTAATTTTACGTGGTGTATTAGAAATTCCCCGCGATCAACTTTTTGGACTTTCTGTATTTCTATTAGTTTTATCAGGAATTTTTCTGGCTTTACCTTGGATGCCTCGCTTATTAGAACAGGTGAAAATTAGTAACCACGAAACAGTAGAACCAGAATCATAATTTTGTTCAGGAATAGGGAAGAGGATTATTTAACCAATTCCCAATTTATTCAGAAAAAATTAGATTATCAAGGTAGAATATATTTGTATTTTTTAAATAAGACTTAAATTTTTTCTCCCTCATAGGATAAGGTGAGCAATGCCCACCCTACGTATATTTAAAAAATTAAATAGGAGTCTTATATAGACTCGAAAATAGGATACTATAGTTGCCAAAGCTTTATCTTCAAATATATGTCTCAATTAACATCAAAACAATGGATTTTAATTCAACAGAGAATAACTCCTTATTTGTTTTTATTACCTGCCTTAATTATTTTAACACTCACTGTTTTTTGGCCAGCAATTCAAGCCTTTTATCTCAGTTTTACTAACTATGAAAATATAGGAGATCCTCCGCAATGGATTGGCTTGAAAAATTTTGTGCGTTTATCGAAAGATGCTGTTTTTTGGCAAACTTTACAAAATACATTTCTTTATCTGATTGGCGTTGTGCCAATTTTAGTATTTTTACCCTTAGTTTTAGCAATTTTAGTCAATCAAAAACTCCGGGGAATGAATTGGTTTAGAACGGCATATTATACTCCAGTGGTAATTTCTATGGTAGTCGCTGGGATAGCTTGGAAATGGTTATATGCAGAAAATGGATTACTAAACCAAATCCTCAAAACTTTGGGAATTTTTCCCGACGGAATTCCCTGGTTAACAAGTCCTGATAAAATCTTGGGAATTGTTCCCATTTCCCTAGCTAGTATTATGGCTGTAACAATTTGGAAAGGGTTAGGCTACTACATGGTTATTTATTTAGCTGGATTACAAGCTATTCCCGCTGATATTTATGAAGCTGCTGCTATTGATGGTTCAGACAGTATTCGTAAACATTGGGATATTACTTTACCATTAATGAAACCTTATTTAGCTTTAGTATCTGTAATTTCGGCAATTTCTGCAACTAAGGTCTTTGAAGAAGTTTATATTATGACTCAAGGTGGACCACTCAATAGTTCTAAGACTATTGTTTATTATTTGTATGAACAAGCATTTGGTAATTTAGAAATTAGCTATGCTTGTACTATTGGTTTGGTGCTATTTTTAATTATTTTAGGTTTATCAATTTTGCGATTAGCTGTAAATCAGCAAGATAGTCATGATTTTAGTGTTTAGTTTTAGAGACTTCCAAATAAAAAAATACCCCAAAATTTCTTGTGGTGCAGGCATAAAAAGCCTGCTAATGATATTAGGACCGGACCAGATGCCCATCCCACAAGATTGGATAGCGAAGCGCTGCTGCAAGCAGTTCATCTTTGTTTATGGGTTAGGGTTTTGCTTGCCGCTCTAGGTCTGCATGAATGTCAAATAATTTACCCATGCAACTGCGAATTTCACTTTTACTGACAGCATTACGGAATGGTTCAAATATCGCAGAAGTTGCATAAATCCCCATTTTTCCCAGCATTCCTAGGGTTTCTATATTATCTGGAGATGGTGATGCTGTGAATAATACGTCTACTTGCTTAATTTCTGAGGTAATATCTTTACTTGTATCTACTTGACCATAGGGTGTGAATAGTTCTGTCAGATATTGTTTGGTAAATTGGTCATGAATAAAACGAGTCATTGTTGTGCGATCGCTCTTATTTTTTCGGGGGTTTTGGTGGTCTAGCTACAGCAGAAGTATTACCTCCTTCAAAATTTCCTTTTGGCTTTTGTTGAGGTTGTCGATCTCTTGTGATTGGTTTCTCTACATTACTACTTTGACCTTGAGGTTCTTGAGGTTTAGGTTTTGGAATACCAACGAATAACCAAAAATTGCTTCAGCAATATCTGTAGATGTAGCATTTCTCAATTGTGGAGGTACAAAATCTAAGGGAGAATTTTCGTAAAGTAAGCGAAACATTTGCGCTCGTCCTAAAAAACGAACGGTTTTTCTATCATCATTTAGCAAGAAAAAAACAGGTTCTCCATCTCTAAGATATCCATTTTCTTCACGACAATCAATCGCTTCTCGTTGAAGGTTGCGTGGGGGTAGGTTGTTAGAGTTTGGAAGTGTTCATCTATCATCAGTTCGGTAAGTTCATTGGTTTGAATATTGACTTGCAAGATGGTGGTTTCTGAGAGGTGAGGAGGGGGGCGATCGCTATTTGGATTATCTTTTTAACTGTGTAGAGAAAGTGAACTCAATATTAAGAATCTTCAATTACCTAAAGTTTTTGTTGCAAATATTTTTTTGGTTGCTTGCTGGTACTCTTTGGCATTTGAAATTGCATCTAAATAGCTTTCCGTTCTTTTACCTAATTCTAATAAAGCATGAGCAACGCTGTTACGAATCTTATCTACTTTCTTATAAATCTTGGCTAGTTCAGAATGGGCATTCTCTCTAGAAAGAAATTTCTTCATAGCATCACGCTGATCTTTTTCTCTAATATCCTTACCTTCAATTTCACAAACATAAGTAATAATTGCTTCTGCAAGGGTTATATAACCAGTAGCATAGCGTTTGTTTTCAAAGTACCATCCTGCTAGTTCTAGTTGAAAATCAGATTCATTAGTAGAGCTTCTAGTAAATTTTTTAACAAAATCTTCCAGGATAGTTCTAATATAATTAAAGGGACTATTAGTAGTAGGTTTATTCAGAGATGCTTTGAGATCAGAACTACGTTGTTTAATAGTATTAACGTAGTTGATATTAATGGCTTGAGATAGCTGTTCTATTCGATTTGCTAATTCTAATTCTCCTTGTGTTTTAAGTAATTCAGCTATTAATTCTCCATTTCCATGATTTTGTAAGCTGTACGCACCTTTAATCCAAGAAGTCATTTCAAACAATGATTTAAGATCAACAATAGGTGTGTAACCCATTTCTTTACTTACATCTAACATTCCATAATAGACTCCTGATATTTTGATTTGTTTCTCAGAAAGTAAATCATTAATAAATGTGATAGTCAAAAACTGAAATAATGATAATGATCGGAAAGAATGAGTGATATCAAGATATAATTCATCTTGATATTCAAGAGAGTTAATTACATTGATTATTTTATCAAAGTTTTCCCATAATTCCAGTTCATTTAGCCCATATTTAGTTAAGACACATTGAGAACGATCACCCAAAACGTCTCTGACTTTAGATAGGTCTAAAGAATCCAAAGAACTATTAAAACTTAATTTATCGATCTGTTGAGCCAAATTAAACCAATAATCTTCATCCATTGTTATATGATTTTTTTCACAGAAGAAGCGATAAACTTCTTCCCACATTGATTTAACAGTACCAATGAATATGATTCCGTCTAATTTAAAGTGTTCGTACAGTACGGAGGCTACAAATCGGCTTTCTGGATATGGTTTGTCATCTATTTTATAATCAGCTTTGTTATATTCTCGCTGTGATTTATCGCTTCCGTCAGTACCTTTGAATCCTCTACCTACACCCAGAGGAGAGATTAGTATCTTAGCCATATTTACTCCTTAGATTAATTTCAAATGGTTTTTAATGATTGTTTGGTCTTAACGAACTATTTTTCATTTTTGTTTTGTGGGATCTAAATATAGACCTTGATTTCCAGTAAGACTAGGAAGAGGAAGCCTGAGAGGGTTTCTATCTTTTTTACCATTCTCATTTTCTACAAACCATTTAAAAGATTCACCTTCAGGTTTTGGATCTGGTGTAGTTCTTGGATAATGAACAGGTTGAGTAAAACCTTTGGCAGATTGCAAGAAAGCAGCAATGAAAGAAACTTGCCTAAAAGAATTACCATAAGCAAATTTTACTGCTTCTTCAAAATCATTTCTACTATTAATTGCTGCTATTTGTTCTGGTTTATCAACAGGTGTTAGAAAACTATAAAACTCATTCCATTCTTGACCAGTTCTTAAATCTGTATCTTTGATCTTCAATTGAACGCTTCCAAAACCTAGTGGTTTTCCTCCACCTAAACGGTGATAATGATCCTCATCAAGAGATAATAACCACAGAAGTGCGCCCAGTTCAATATTTGATAAATTAATAACATCAATATCAAAGGTAAATTCAGTTTTTGGTTCAACCCAAGCTTTAATAGTTCGATTTTGGTTATCCTGTTTTTTATCAGGTCGTAGGTATTCACGATATCTTCCATCTATCCCAATTTCTCCAGAATCAGTTAACCAATATTCTTCTGGTAATTGGTCATGATGAGGATAAACTTTTCTACCTCGCAAACCTTGTCCATTTTGATAACCTTCTGCTTTAGTTTTAGATTTTAAAGGTTGTCCATCAGGAGTTTCTGCGACATAGAAGCGAGTTTGTTGAGGTTTTGGCTCTCCTAAAATCGCTAAAGGTAGACCGTCTTTAAATGGCTCTTCATTAAAATGTTTGATAGAGTTATCTGATTCACATTTAACTGAACTAATTCTGAGTTGACCTTTGTAAGAACCTTGACCATTTTGGTTCACCCAACCAAATACTCTATCTGCTGGAGATAAATCTTCTCGTCTAACTGCTGGCTTTAGCTTTCTGATATCTTTTTCCTGTTCGTTCAATTTAGGAGATAAAAGAGTTTCTGGGGGTAAATCAAATATTGCCCTTGAAATCATGACAGGATATAACCGCTTAATTTCAAGATGTCCTTTTTCATCCTTTTCTACATAGGCATAACACAAAGTTCCATAAGTCAATTTTTGCTCACTATCTCCACCTGTAACGTGGCGTGACCACTCTAAGTCTTCATCTCTATCTACGTCTTTATGAATTTCTTGGTAGTTGTTAATGAGATATTCCCAATCTTTCACTAAATGAGTAAATGGTTCTTCCTGTTGAGTAGAATTTTTGTAAGAAAAGAAAACTCTTTCATCATGTTTATTCTTAATATTTCTATTTGTAATGCAAACATATCCATCAGTTTCAATCATTGGTTTACCAGCAGGTATATGAGAACCATAGCTATTACCTTCCGTTGGCTGAATACCAAGGTTTTGTTCAAAAGGAACAATTTCACGAACGAGCCAATATTCAAAGATAACTTGCGGATTTCCTTGTTTATCTTTTCTTTGTTTTTGATATAACTCAAGCCATACTTTGACATGATCGCCATGTTGCATACCAGAATACTGAAGATTATGATGACTGTTACGTCTATATCTTGGTAGCCAAGCGCCGTACATAGGGTCATTGTTAGGTATCTGCCATCGCTGTTTACTACCATTCCATTGTGGAATATCTGTAGCTTTGCCAAATAGTAATCTTATTTGATCACCTTCAATTCTGGCTGGTACTAAACTTAATCCATCTCCTGCATTCATTCGATAAAACAAACGTTCTTCATGCTTCTTGGAAAAAATTGATAACCGAGAATTAGTTACTGCTTCATAAGCCGATCGCAACATTCCTTTAATTGAAGTTGGTGGTAAATATGGTTTACCATCTGCATCTAATCTAATTGGATAAATTTTGTGATCTGTTCCTTGCGCTTTTGCTGCATCAGGAATTAACAAAGGTGTAACAGTTGTTAAGGTAATGGAAATTCTACCACTCCAATTATTATCTAAATAAGTATCATGTCCACAAGGAGGGCGATCGCCTAATTCACTATTTTGTACCTTCTCAGTGTTTCTAGGTGGTGCAGGAACAAAATTATAGGGGTTGTGAAAGTCTCCTGGTGTATTGTTTTTAGGTGAACTATGAGATGAACGAGTTGCTTGCACTGGTGTTGTTATTTCTCTTTTAGGTGTAGGAATAGTAGGTTGAGTAGATGCAAAAGCCTTACCTTTTTCGCGTATCTGTTTTGGTTGTCCACCGATTTCTTCTAATTCAACTTCTAAATTATTGAGTTGTGCGATCGCTGTTTTTTTGATTTCTAATAAATCTACTGATAATGCAGAATCGGTAACTATACCACTACTAAATGCACCTTTACTATTAGTAAATTGCAATTGGATTTTCCCATTTTTAGAAACAATTAATTTTCCTGTTAACATTATTTCACCTCTAATTTTGTTAATCTTTCTTCGACTACTGAAACATTGCCATATTCTTCATCAGCTTGAAGATATTCAATTGCATTCAAATAAACTCGTTTATCAGCAGCTAAACCTCTCATTGGAACATCTATAGAACCGATACGAGCAGTAGCTAGTTTTCCCCATCCTGAAGTTGATACAGTTTTTACTCCTTCACCCCATAAAATATATTGTTGGGGATTTTTATGTAATTCTTTTATTTCAGAAATATCAGCATATAAATAATCTGATATATTTTGTTCTGAAATCAAAACTGCTTTACCTTTTCCATTGGATTCATTCAACCAACGTAACTCATAATTTTGATTAAATACTCGTAATTCAAAAACATTATCAAGGGATATAATTTCGTTTTTTGAATTGGTTAAATCCCCATTTTGGTTAAGTTTAGCAAGTTGACAACTAGTAGGAGAGTAAATAATAGCTACTCCTTCAAAAAGTGCCGTTGCACAGTTTGATAAAGCTGATTTGAGATCAATATTACCTTTTGTGCATCTTCCGTATAAAGTCATAGTTATTTATCCTCATTATTTTGTGCGTTAATCCAAGTTGTCCAATCATTATTTAAAGTTTGCAAAACTTCAGAATCTAAATCAGTTAAACTACCATTGACTAGAGTTACATTTGTAAATTTCTCTAAATCAGATTCTAAATTATCACCCTTAATCACAATGCTGTTAACCTGAATTGAACCCATACCTCTATTTGTTCCATATCCTAAAGGAATACGACCATCTACTAAATCACGTAAACATAATAAAAGTAGAGAAATAGCAGATAATTGATTTTCATGCAGCCGATTAATATCTAAAGTTAGATATATAGGTTTCCAGTTTATTTTCATCAATTCTAAATTGCTGTACAACATCCCATCAGCAGCACCTCCAGTCCATCTATCCACTGCTACATGAAAAGCCTGTTGAACGTTTTGGAGTCTAGCATTATCTAGTGCTTCTCTGAGGTCTTTTTCATTGGTAGCAGCTTCTATATTTCCCCAATTTGAAGGATTGATAGGTATATTGGCATAACAATCATCAATAAAAAGTGAACCAATGCCTTTTTTAGTTTTCTGATTAGCTTTTGCTCTTGTACCAAATAAATCCTCAACTAAAGGAACTTCAATTTGATCCATAAAATTAGAATCTTCTTTTTGAAAGTTTTCTTTTATTGGTGAATTACAAACAGTTCTAATAATGCGTTCAGCTTGAAAACGTAACGCACCTTTAATTGAACTACCTGGTAAAACAAAGGTAATGCTACTTTCAATAGCACTAACTAAAGGCATAATATCAACAGCAATACCATTTCCTTCAGCTTTTACCATTAATGGACTTTGTGGTTGCCAATAGATTTCAAAAGTTAATTTCCGTTTTTGAGAAGAACTGATATTACTCTTTAAAAAAGAATCAGTAATTATTGGTTCTTTCCCTTGTAAAGTCTGTAATATACCGTTACGTAGACTCAGATTAGATTCACGAATGCTGAAATTAGGTGACAACTTGACTTTTCCTAATCCTCTTGTTTTCGCAGCACCTAAACGGATTTCTCCATTTTTTAAAGATTCAATTAACGAAGCAAAACTTTCTTTATATTTTTCTTCTTCTTCCGGGGATTCAAAAGGTAATTCTAAAGTGATATGCAATGGAATTTTAGAACCTTTAGGTAATATTGCACGGTCATATTTAGCTTTATCTGCGGCTGTACCCCATGCTCTATTAATACCTACACCATCTCTAATTTCAGCATTTACACCCTTAATTACTGCATTCTCCACAATAATAAAACTAGCATGACCATTAGGGCTATTTTTATCTTGATGACCCCATACATTATTAGGTTGTCCAGTATTTTCTATCCAACTACGAAAAGCCCCTGCTAAACTTGTTCCAGGAATATAATATTGACCTTGACCATTAACAGCTAAAGCCAAATCTACTTGAGGATTACCACCAATTCCACCAAAATGAATAGGAGTTTCGGCTATTAATGTACCACTAACTTTAATCCGAGATAATATTTTACGCGCCATGTACTTTTTCTCCTTGTTTTTGAGTGTTTTCTTGGTGCTTTTCAAGTTCACGTTTATGGGCGCGAATACAAGCGGTTATCAAAATTTGTACCGCTTCTGTCCATAATTCAGTTTTAAGTTTTTCTTCTCCTGTCCTAGTCAGAGTAAATTCAGCAAACCCGTCTTGATGTCCTAATTTTATTAAAGCTGATGATAAATGTTCCCAAATTTCTGTAGGACTGGTGATTAATTGACAAAGTTTATCTAAACTACCATTTGGCCATTTATCACGACGATTTTTAGTATCTTGTAAATGTTGAATCCATCTTTGTAATCCCTCATCTTCTTGTGACTCAATGCGTGATAAAACTGAGCGTAAACTTCCTAATTGACTCATAGGAGGTTTACTTTCTCCGTTTTCAATCCTGATGTCTAAAATTTGTGTACGAAAAGTATGTTCAGAATCTGGAAGTTCAGAAGCTAAAAATAAAGATGCTCGATGAATAATTTCTCTCCATGCAGCTTTTTCAATAATACGAGCATAATCAAGAATATCTGGGTCATCTTCAAGATAAGCCTTGGAATTTTTATTAGAATCTTCTGGTTGATTTTGTTTTGCTTTTTGTTCCAATTCTGAAGTTTCTCTTATTAAGATTGGTTCATTAAAACAGATTTGACCATAACCTTCTGCTCTCCGTTCACCAATACCTCTTGATTCAATCTCAGTTAATGATTTATGGTCAAGTGTTCCTTCTTTAACTTCAAAAATAATACAAGTTCCTGCTGCTAGTCCAACTAAAGAAGGTCGAGGTAATCCCCAGCGTACTTGCCAAGAATCTATTCGATGTGTTCTCACTATAAATGAAAGCTTTTTATCTCCAGAGGATTTAATATCAAGTTTCACATTCAAATGATTTTCTAACTCTTGTTTGAGACAATTAATATCAGTTGTTGGTCGTAATCTTTCATCTCTTAACAATACATCAGAAAGTAACCAGACTGTTAACTCATTTAACTCATTATTAGTAATTGCTGGTTTTTGATGTTTAAAGTCTTGATTAGGTAAAACTTCTAAACTTATTTCACCATAGTCATCTTTTTTTGATTGTCCAATGCGATAGTTTCCTTTCAAAAAATCACGCCAATTTTTGCTATTTTTATCATTTTTATCTAGGACATCTGCTATAGATTTTCTCAGCTTCAATTTAGCTTGTAATTTTGTTCCTGGTTTTATAGCTTCATAACTATAAATACCTCCTCCTGAATCTTTGGTAGGACTTTGAACTTTATCATCAACAGTATTATGAGTCCCTACAGTCATTTTTACTGTTTCATGCTTAGGTAAAAACTTTCCATCTGTAGAGTCAATATACCCTGCACGATAACCTTTTAATTGTCCGTCTGGTTCGTCTTCACAAAAGCGGTTATAAATCTTCCCACCTTTATCTAATCCACCTGTTGATTTTTCATAGAAAAGTGCTAAGGGAACAGGTTTTCCTTGTTGACCATTTACTTCTAATGTAGCGTTAGTAATGATGATATCACCATGAGCGATCGCTTGACCTAAATCTACACCCAACCCACTTAATTTTTTGACAATTAATTTTATTAAATGAGTTCCAGGAATATAATCAAGTGTCTCAACTACGTTACCCACAGTTCGTTTAGAAATAATCACAGGAGATTTTGTAGTAATTCCTAAGCTGACTTCTACCCATTCTGTATCTTCAAGTTTGGTAACATATCCTGCATTTTTTGTGTCTTCTTCTGGTAAATCAGGAATTGAGGGAGGATTTTCAACGTTCTTTTCAAGCCAACTAATCCAGGATTTTATATCCTGATTATTAATTACTAATTCACATTTTCCAGACCCTCTACGACGTTTACCACCAAGACGTTCTACAAATTTAGTCCCAGCAACTAATAAAGCATAAGCAGCTTCTTTTTGCTTTTTATCGGTTGGTAAATTGAGTTCACATTTTGCTTCTAGTACAGCACCACCCCTAACGACTTCTTCAAATCTCAGAAAGTTTTCTATAGCACAACCAGAATCAGCATCTATACTAATTCCTGGTTTAACAAAAGTTAGAGCATTTTTTAAATTGGCTTTACTATTCAAAACCTTTCGTAAAGGGTCAGAAAAATACCCTGGACGTATGGATAAAGCCGCAGAACGAGGGGCTGTTTTTATCTCTTCTTTTGCTACTTGCGTTTCCCCTGGTTGTTCTCCAAATAGATAATCTACCCATTCTTGCCAATTACCACTTTCACCATTATCTAAACCAAAAGCAACTAATTCACAAGCATCTCGCAAAATCCCTGTAAGAGTTTTAGCCGGAATATAGGGAAGTCCATCTTGATCTTTTTGGACTAAACTATCAATATCTCCGGGTATTCCTGCACCAGAACCAATATGCCAATCACTGGTAAACTTGATTTTGATAGTCAGTTGTTCAGAATTTGAAGTATTAGATTTATTCACCGTGATATTAGTTGTATTTTGAGATTGATTTTTCTGACTTTGTTTATGTTGATTCTTTCTGCTCATTCTTTTCATCCTTTACATTTAAAAATTCGGCTGCGTCTATAGCATCTAATAATCCAGTAATATCAATTCCCGAATTTGGCTCTTTTTCAAAAAGAGAATCTTCACTACCTGCTAAAATAGTAATGTTTTGTTTATCATAGCGATCTTTAATTAGACGATATCGAGCATCAGCAACTTCTTTACCTAAAAATAATCCTGCTTTAAGGTCGTGCATTTGGCTATTAGGTAATTTTCTCTTACCACCATCATTTTCATCTTTGGCTACAAGAACTTGTATTTTTGTTTCTAACTCAGAAAATTGATGAAATTTAGCCCATTCTATATCCTTATCCTTTGCCTGTTGAATATCTTCTACAGAAGTAACTATATAAGGACGATTATGTAATTTTTGATTTTCTTTTTCTATCTTGCTCCGAATACTCTTGAAATCAACACTGCTAGAATCATAAAGGATATGAAAATCTAAAGCTGAACAAGGATAGGGTTTACCTGTTTCTGGATGAGTTACCTTTTTCTTGACATCTTTAGCAGATTGCATCAAATTTTCAGCTAATTCATAAGCGACTGAAAAGGGAAATTTTGGTTTAATAATTGCTATTCCCGCACAAGCAGAAAGATGAGAAATACCTAATGCCTTTTCTGCAATTTCTGGAATGATGCCATCTAAATGTTCTTGAGATTGACACTTTGTTTCTTTTTCAAAAGCTGTAAGGAATTTTTTTGTAAATTCAATAGCAATTTTTCCATCACATACTACAGTTAAATCATCTCCTCCTAAAACTAACGGTATGATTGTTGCAAAATTTTTATTGTCGGTGGATTCAAAAGCATCAAGAGCGGAAATAAATGCTTTTTCTGTGCAAATATCTAAAGCAATAGAAAAGCGTCTTAATTTATCTACATAATTTCTATTGTCTACTGCACAATTTTGATTTTGATTATTAATAAAGTTTTGAAATTTGAGAAAAATTTCTCCTAGACCATTGCCATCTGCATGAATAACAGATAACCATATTCCTTGTTGATTATCAAGATATTCAATTAATTCTCGAATACTGCCAGGAAAATTAATATCAGGTTTCTCTTTTTTGAGTAATTCCCTAATTCGCTCTAGACCTTTTTCACTAGAATGTCTTTTACTACTACTAACCACAGATATTACAGATTTATTTTCAGAATCAAAGTCTAATTCAGAAGCCGGTAAACCACTTGTAGTACACTCATTTATTATTGGTAAGCGCAAAAAACGTAAATCAGGAGCAGGTCTTTTAGATCGAATTGTGGCGAATTTTTGATGTATTTGAGTATTCACATCTCCTAAATCGTTCTTATCCCAATTAAATTCATGAATAACACCACAAATATCTAAACCTGGTGCTTCTTTCAGGGCTTTAAGAGTGACATACTGAATAATTTCTTTAGCAGTTTTTTCTTCTTTTGTTAGTAAAAGTGCTTTACCTGAAGTTGCTACAATTACTTCAACTTTAATATCATTGTTTGTATCAATAGGTGGATTTAATATTTTGTCATTCAAAAGTTTATCTCTCAGTTCCTCTCCATTTTTGAAAAGACCTAAAAGTTTTGTAGATTTATTTACTTTATCTACAGATTCTAATACCCATTTCGTACCAGCAAGATAGGTTAATTCAGAAGCACCAATATTTTCTTTCAGCTTGTTAGTTGAAAAAATGTAGTTTTGATTTCCAGATGTTTCAATAAGTACCAAATACATAAGCTATCCTTGATCTTCAATTTATAAACCGATGCAAATAAAAAACTTCAAATGAGTTTACGATCGCCCCCCTATCCCCCACTCATCCCCACTAAAACCCCAGCCAAAGACCGAATCATCGGACGCACAGAAACATCCTCCCCCCGTTTTAAGCAATGCACACTACCTTTTAGAATCGGCGTTTCCTGGGAAATCACATCTTCCACACCCTCATAATCACTATAAATAATCGCCACCACCGACAAACCCAGAGATTCACATAGTCCTTTCCAAGCTGCAACCTCAGTTTCATCCTTGACCAAAATCACCGCATGAGTCGCTTCCCCCATAATCAACCGGTTAGCATTGGAAATTTTGCCCCCCACATCAAACACAAATATTGGTGTATTGATACCCTTGACTTCCTGTGCCTTCAGTTGCCCAAATTCCGGGGTAAAACCCGCCTTGTACTCCGTTTTTAACCTATTTGCTAAATCTGCGTCCCGTCGTGCCGTTTCCCCAAACCATGAACCATCCCCATCTGGACAACCAGAGATAAAATAGGATTCCGGTGCATTGGGAATCTGTAACAACGCTTGTTTTAGACCTTCCCGAAAGCAAGTCTTTCCTGTATCGGATCAAAAAAACCAATTGCTCCGTAAATATGGGCTAATTTATGTGCCAACACAAAAGCAACAGGGATAGAAACGGGTCCATTAATCCTCAGCAGTTGTCCTCCTGTAACTTCCCCCGACTGTGCCATTTGCTCCAACTTAGTGGCAGCATCTTTCACAATTTGGTCATTTTGGGCAGGTTCACCAAAACTCAACCGTAAAATATCGTCTTTGAACTCGATGTTATAAGTAGTCATTACCTTTACTGATTCACTGACTATTACATCATACATGGCATTGGAAGCAGCCTATTCCAGATTAGTCTATGTTGGAATTATCCCCAAGTCCTAGTACAGTGTCTGAGCAAATTTTTTGTGCTGTCCCCTAAGTAGAACTGTAAGTCCTGATAGAAAAACAGATTGGTATAATTTTCGGTTGGATAGAATCGAGAACAATGTAATGCTTTACTATTTGTAATACAGTAACTATTGACAAGTAACCTGCTAAATTTTACATTTATATAAAGACAAATTTGGCAGACCTAGAGCGGGGTCAAAAACCCTGGAGGTTCGCCAAACAGCCAGAACCTTGACAACTAAATACTTTCAGCGTTTCATTAGTTTCAGTTTGTGCTTGACCCGAACCCTGAAATAAGGTTTTTTGAGAGGTCTGCCAAAATCGTCTCTGGACTCCGCCCCCAGATTATGTTTCAGACTGCGGGGTTTCCACATATCTAATCCCCGTGAGGGGACTGAAACAATCTATATCTACAGAAAATACTACCCTATCTCAAGTTTCCACATATCTAATCCCCGTGAGGGGACTGAAACTTCTGTAGCGGTGACAGTGTTGGCGTATCCGAAATAAGTTTCCACATATCTAATCCCCGTGAGGGGACTGAAACTATTAAAAAATCTTTATATTAAAAAGAGAACAAAAGTTTCCACATATCTAATCCCCGTGAGGGGACTGAAACCCAACAGTTACATGCGCAGCAACGAACACAGGCGCGTTTCCACATATCTAATCCCCGTAAGGGGACTGAAACACATTTTATCACCACAATACTGCACAGCAAAATCTTTAAGTTTCCACATATCTAATCCCCGTGAGGGGACTGAAACTATAAGACTCTGCTTTTTGAGATAATGCGATCGCTGGTTTCCACATATCTAATCCCCGTGAGGGGACTGAAACTTTATGATAAATATTGTGAGTCTAATGGTTTGCATAGTTTCCACATATCTAATCCCCGTGAGGGGACTGAAACGTCTGTGAGCATACTAAAGCATACTTGTTATCAGCCGTTTTGAGTATAATATTAGAAGTTAGGAATATTGATATTGCGATGTATGCTTACAAATAGACTATACTATTGTAAAGGAATAAAACCAGATTGTTCTATAATTTGTTGCCCTTGGGGAGATAATGCTAAGTCAACAAATTCTTTAACTGCGGGACTGTTTTGTTTACGAACCGCTAAATAAACATTACGACTAATGGGATATTTGCCATCTTTGATTGTAGCTTTATCCGCAGGATTTATCCCATTAACTGGGACAATTCGTACTAATCGCTGATTTACAAGCTGAGAAACTGTAGCGTAGCTAATACCATTAGTTCCTAAAATGCGGATAATGCCTGTAGTTTCATCTTGGGGAAAAGTGGTAAAATTGGCACTATCCGGTGCGAAAGGCTTTTCTAACAAAACTACACTTTGAAAAAAGTCTCTAGTACCACTACTAGCAGCACGATTAATAACTTTAATAGGTAGATTTGGTCCCCCTACTTGTGACCAATTAGTGATTGTACCTTGATAAATTTGCTGTAATTGCTCTAAAGTCAAACTACCTTTAAAGGGATTATCAACACCAACAATAACACCTACTGCATCATGAGCGATCGCTATTACTTGAATTCCCGCTTGTGCCTCTTTGGGTTTCAAAGGCCGAGATGTTGCTGCCATTACCACTACATTCTTTATTAATGCTTCTAGTCCTTTGCTTGAACCTTTGGGATATCCATTAGGTTGTCCATAGGAAGTAGGAAGATTGGGATTTATTTGAGCATAGGCATTGCGTAAACGCTGCATTATGGCTACCATTGTGGTACTACCATCCATAGTTAATACAGCAGGATTTGGTAGTGATATATCAATAGTTGTAGTATTACTGCTAGTTGGATTAACTGGTACAGCAGGAGTTGGAGTTTCCTGTGCTGGAGGTTGTTGTGTTGCTATTGGTTCTGATGTAGGTACTGCGGAAATGGGAGTGTTGGAATTAGTAGCAGTTACTTCTGGTATAGTTTTCTGAGTTAATTTATCTTTAAAAGCAAAATAAGCACCTCCCGCAGCTACCAATGCGGCTAAACCTATGAAAACAATAGGAGGAACAGCCGACTTTTTCAATTGATGTCCGCAAATTTCGCATTTTTTGGCATTAATTGAATTTTGATCATGTCCACATTTAGGACACTTGACATTGTTATAGTTAAAATCTTCCGTCATAAATACCTCATTTGATAATTATTTAACATTATTTAGACTTGAATTCTGCTTGAATGTTCGCTTCAATTCTAGAAACTTGTTCATTAGTTAAATCTAACTCCTCTTGCAAGTCTAATAACTGCGCTTGTTCTTCTAAATCTATTTCTCCATCATTTTCTAAAAAAGCTCGATACATTAACTCATAATCCTCAATGGCATTATTAGAAACTACTGATGAAGTAAATTCTGCAATAATCAAATCAGCAATATCTTGAGGAATATTATATTTTTGGCGAAATTTCTCTACCAGTTGTAATTCTGTTGCTGAAGGGTTACCATTTTTATAGCAAGTAGTCACTAACTTCCGGAATTTTTCTAAATTATCATCATTTGTAGGAATAGATTTAGGTGTAGTTGTTGGTACAGAAATTGTAGAATTAGGAGTGGGAATAGCCACCATTAAACTATATTGCTTAATGTAATTTTCAATGGCTAATTCTGCTTTATGGTAATCAGGATTATCTTTACCACCCACAAGAGTATTTTCTACTTCCTGTAAACAATTCATGAGCTTTTGATATAATTGCTGTTTTTGTGGTTTAGTTGTCGCACTTTCTCCCATGTTTTTTAAACCATCTGCTAAAATATCACGAATTTTGCGATTTTGATCATTAAGAAGATTTTCTTCTGCTTTTTGCCAACTGTCTCCTAAAACTTGTACTTTTTGCAAACCTGTTTGTTTATCTAAGTAGAAAAAGCGAATTTCTGCAAATTCTGTAACTTTGTTTTCTTGAACTACAATTAATCCCAAAGCCTTAGCTAAAAGCAAATTTTCTTTAATTTGTAATTCCTCTTGACTTGAGGGCATAATATCCCGAAATTGCCGATATTCTTGATGAGTATGCAGAGGATTTTTATCAGATTGATTTACAGTTTGATAGATGGTTCGCATCTTTTCCATTCCTTCGATCAATCGGAGAGGAAAAGCTCCCACTTCTTGCACAAAGAAAATATGATGAGGATCATTTACAGGACGAATATCTTTGTCGGTAAGGGTACTACATCTACGAATTAGAGGTAAAACTGCACTTACAGCCGGATCAGATGGTTTAGTGCCACCTTGAACCCCAATTAGTGTTTGTCGTTTTTCTGCTTTATTATCCCAACCAAGATTAACTTGTTCTTGACTAAATCGTAAGAAAGATTCACTTTTTTCAAAAGTTGTTTTAATCTGAGCTTCTTGTTGTTCTACTGTGGGATACTCTTCCAAAAATTTCCTAGCAGTGGAAATTTGTAATTGGGATTTACCTATAAATTCATCTACTGTACGATTTAATAACCGAGTAAATAAATCTTTAATTCTGAGTGGATCAAATTTGTAAAGGTCAAATAGAGGAACTCCCAAATCATCAAATATATCTTGAGATACTTTTTGATATACTGATTCTGTTTTGTCATCTAAGATTTGATTGAATACCAAATCTATATCTTTGGGATTGTATAGCAAAATCCCATTAACAGTTAATGTCTTGGTTTCTTTGACATAGGTTTCTTCCCTATCTCTTAATTGAGTTTCTAAAGTTCCCAAAGTTTGATCAAAAGCTGTTAAATCAACAATCAAGCTGTGAATTTCTTCCTTAAGAGCATCGAGTAATAAAACTCCTAAAGTTCGGGATTTGACTTCTACTTTGGCAGTATAAATAGATTTTAATGCTTCCATGATCCCATTAAAATCTTGTTCAATTACTGTTTTTTTATTAACTGGATTAAACTGTTTAGCGTGATTATCTATTTGTTTAAGAAGAACTTGTAAAGCATTAGCACTAGATTGTTCTTTTGGTAGCCAATTTTTCTGTCGTTCTTGGTCAAATTGACTGCGGTAATTATTAAATACTTCTAGCAACATTTCTAAAAATTGCCGAACAAATTTTGAACCACGAAACCGATCTTCAATCATTTTATAAACTGTTTGTCTAAGTTCTTCCCTTTTTTGAGTTTTCAGACGATTGAAGTTATCCCACATTTTTTGGAAATAGTCACTCCATCGCCGTGGATCAGTGTCACTATCATTAAAATGAGGACTATATTTTTCCTGTTCAACGGAAATAAAACGTTGGAGATTTTCAAAGGGAATATTTAAATCATTGCGACGTTTGCGTAAACTAGCAATCCAATCAGCCACTTCTTTACTATAGGGCTTCATGCTATCGCCCAAACTGATACTATCGAGAAGTTGATGCTGACTATCTGATTCAGCTAAATTCAAACTTGGTAAAATTTCTGTTTGGATCAAATCTCGCATTGCTCCGGGTGCAGGAGTAGGATTTTGCCACCAAATCACTACTTTTTTGGCCAACCTAGAAGCGCAAGCTTGTAGCACTCTTTGAATGGGAAATTGAATGCTGGATAGGCCAAAAGCAATAAAACTTTGGGGATAGCCAAAGGAGTCAGGACTGGCCCACTGTTTGCGGATATTATCCCGTACCAGTTTTTTATACTGACTAAATCCTGAACTAAAATCTAAAAATATGTTTTGTGATACCATTTCCAGCACTGAATTAAGGCTAGGAAGGGTAACTTTATCATTACTATTACCAACTAGATAGCAAAAATTAAAAGGTACATCTTGACTGCTTTGAGTGGTAATTCGATCTGATGAATTGTTACTATATTGACATTCAAACCGAGTATCATTACGTGAGTAATGGTTTAGTTCCATTAAGGCGGCGTAGGCATTACCAATCACGCGATCGCCCAATCCAGAAAAAGCACCTGGAAGCACCAAATAGGCTGATGTCTGCGGCAATTCTGAGGCGGGAACCCAATCCCGTAAATTGTAAGCTAAGTCTAGTACCATTCCCGAACCTGTACCACCAGATAGAGAACAGACAATAAAAATATTTATACCTTTATCAATCTGTAAATCCCAGTGATCCAACATGAATTTTTCATGTCCGAGAATCTTTGCTTTGGCATTAATCAAGCTATTTTTGACTGCTTGGTAGTTAACAGAAAAAGCAAATTTACCTAAAGCGCGTATTTGTCCTGCACCTGCCAAAATCGAATCAGTACCTTTTAACTGACTGGGAAACCACTCTTCTAGATAAGAATAAGAAGATAACTGGTTAAGCATGGACTTAGCGTTCTCTACTTTAGCCCATACTTGTTCCGACGGGCTAAGTCCAATGTTTTGCTTGAGAACAGTTTGTGCTTCCGAAACTTTGGCATTTTGTTCTGTATCTATATGCAGAAATGATACAATTGGTAAAGCCTCTAAAGAGCCGTAGGCTTCAACAATCATCCGTCGGACTTTAATCAATATTTCTTTGCCTGTGCCACCTAGTCCTATAACTACAGTGGGTGTCATACCTATATAATCTGCCATATTCACAAAGTAGCAAGAGAATAGTTTGTTATATTTAATAAGCTAGTAGTCTGTCAAATAAATTTTGACGGATGAGAAACGAACCACGAAGGCACGAAGGACACGAAGGAAGAAGGAAGAATCAAAATGGCAACGAATAAACCCGTCAATTAGTTCTTGACAGACTACTAGATAGCTAATATATTATACTATCCCATATATGTATTTTAATCATAAGACCTCGAATTTAGGCATAGACCTAAGCTCACTGGGTAGACGGTGTTTGACGACCGTAGCGAGAATTAGACTTTGGGCGTTACCTAAGTTTACTCTGTCCGCAGAATCTCAGTCCCTTTAGGGCTGAGAGTGTCAATGAAAATAACTCACTAACTTTTGCTATATTTCTCTTATACAATTTCACAATTGAAACGAAGCTGTTAACGCCACCGCTAAAGCATCTGCTGCATCATCTGGCTTAGGAATTTCATCTAAATCTAACTCCCTCATCACGGCCTCTTGCACTTCTGCCTTATCTGCTTTACCATAATTCGTTAAAGCTTGCTTAATTTGAGGAGGTGCAAATTCTACATAAGGCAATTTACGCTGTCCTAAAACTAACATTAGTACGCCTCTAGCCTGCGCCACAATAATAGTATTTGCCATGCGATAAAAGAATAACTTTTCAATTGCCACCAAATCTGGCTGTAGTTCCTCCATCACGGTGTGTAAATCGTCAAATAAAGTGCATAGTCGCTGAGTCATTTCCATATCTGGATAAGTGCGAATTACGCCAAAATCTACCATTTGTACCGTTGTTTCCTGTTCTTTAGTTGGACTTTGTTGCCAATTAATTGCCCCAAATCCCACAGTTGCCAGTCCTGGATCTATGCCTAAAATTCTCTTTTTCATGAAATCTTCTGTAATACTTAAGAGGCAAGAGGCGAAAGTAAGATAAATATTTTCCTCATTTTCTGACTGCCGCTACTCTCGGAAATATAAAGGAATAAATAAATCTTATGGTTTTTCCTTGGTCTTCAATGGATGTGATGTAAAGTTTCTGTTAAATATTGTTTGTACCAATTTCCCCTTTTAGGTATGTTCATCGGTTTTATAAAACAAGCCATTAATTTACTACAACTACAGTCGCACAGTCGCACTTCCCATCGGGTTCACCAATGGTTCAAATGGTTATCCCCTGGATTGGCTGTAAAACGGTGGTTACTAATCAGTTTTGGGGGTGTTGTGTTGGCCAGCTTGGGGTTGGCCATTTGGGTAAAATTAACCCCCATTTTTTGGATACTAGAATTACTGAAAGGTCTTTTTGGATTCCTTGCGGACATTCTACCCAACTATATCAGTGGTCCCATACTCCTTATCTTTGGTGTCCTGTTAGTGCTGTGGGGACAATCCCGGACTCTAGGTTCAATTACGGAGGTGCTAAGACCTATAGGTGATGATGAGGAATTGATAGATGTCCTCTTGGCACATCGTCGCTTATACCGGGGTCCCAAAATTGTGGTCCTTGGTGGTGGGACTGGACTTTCAACTTTACTGAGAGGTTTAAAAACCTACAGTGCTAATATTACCGCTATTGTTACCGTAGCAGATGATGGCGGTTCTTCTGGCAGGTTACGGGAAGAATTTGGGGTTTTACCACCTGGAGATATCCGCAATTGTTTAGCAGCACTAGCAGATGAAGAAAAATTACTGACAGAATTATTTCAATATCGCTTTCGGGCAGGAGATGGATTAACAGGTCACAGTTTTGGTAATTTGTTTTTAACTGCCATGACTGATATTACTGGAGATTTGGAACAAGCGATCGCTGCTAGTTCTAAGGTATTAGCGGTGAGGGGGCAAGTTCTCCCTGCTACTCTTAGCGATGTGCGTCTCTGGGCAGAATTAACAGATGGCCGCCGCATTGAGGGTGAGTCTAATATTCCCAAGGCTGCGGGAAAAATTGTGAAAATTGGCTGTATTCCTGAAAATCCCCCAGCATTACCTGCCGCAATTAAAGCCATTAAAGAAGCTGATTACATTATTATTGGTCCGGGTAGTCTTTACACTAGCTTAATTCCTAATTTATTAGTTCAAGAAATTGCCGATGCGATCGCCGCTACTGATGTACCTAGTGTCTATATCTGCAATATCATGACTCAACCAGGAGAAACAGATGGATATAGTGTTGCTGAACATATTCAAGCCATAGATGATGCTTGTGACAACAGAAGATTATTCGATGCTGTATTAGTTCATAAAAAGACACCTTCAGCCCAAGCACTTATCCGTTATGCCCAACAAAATGCCCATCCAGTTTTTTTAGACAGAGAATCTGTCACCAATTTAGGACGGCGAATAGTTCCTGCTAATATTTTATTTGAAGATGAAAATGGTGCCGTTCGCCATGACCCGCAGAAACTAGCTAAAGTTCTATTGAAATGGTACAGTGGGGCGCATCATGGAAAGTAATAGTAGGAGTCAGGAGTCAGGAGTCAGGAGTCAGGAGTTAGAACGAATAAGGAATAAGGAAGAAGAAAATTACCTAATCACCAAGCACCAATTGCCAATGACTAAAATTTTTCTTCCTGACATGGAAGCGACACAGCAATTAGGTATTACCCTTGGGAAAACTTTGAATGCTGGCACTGTAATTTTACTAGAAGGTGATTTAGGTGCTGGTAAAACTACTTTAGTGCAAGGTATTGGTAAAGGTTTGGGGATTATTGACTCTATAGTCAGTCCTACTTTTACTCTCATTAATGAGTACACAGAAGGACGCATTCCCCTTTACCATCTAGATTTGTACCGTCTAGAATCTCAAGAAGTTATAGGTTTGAACCTAGAAAGCTACTGGGAAGGAATAGAAGTAATACCGGGAATTGTAGCAATTGAGTGGGCTGAACGAATGCCCTATCTACCAAATAGTTATTTAAAGATATGTTTAAACTATGGTGAAAATGGCGCTCGTCAAGCCGAAATTACGGAATTAGTAGGGGCGCAGGGCCTGCGCCCAGTCATTGATCATTAAGCAATATTTTCCAATTCCATATTCCCAATTCCCTATTTCCTGAAAGTCAAAGCTTGTCCGCGAACTTGGGTATTTACCTGACCATGATCATAGACAATTTCCCCACCGACAATTGTTGTGACAGGCCAACCCGTTAAATTCCAACCTTCAAAAGAATTCCAACCGCACTTGCTTAAAACTTCTTCCCGTTTAACTTCACGGTAATTTTTTAAATCTACCAAAACTAAATCGGCATCGTAACCAGGGGTAATTTCTCCTTTGTTGGCAATACCATAAGCTACAGCCACAGCTTTAGACATCCATTGCACCACTTGGGCAACTGTACACTTTCCGTCCATAGCAGCGGTTAACATTAAAGGTAGAGAAGTTTCGACACCAGGCATTCCTGAAGGAGTATTCGGGTAAGTTTGGGCTTTTTCTGCCAAAGTGTGGGGGGCGTGGTCAGTGGCAATGAAATCAATGATACCATCCCGTAAAGCTTGCCAAAGAACTTCATTATCATGGGGCGATCGCAATGGTGGATTCATTTGCGCTAAAGTACCAATAGTTTTATAAGCATTAGTATTCAAGAGTAAATGTTGGGGTGTCACCTCCGCTGTCACCCAACTAGGTTTATCCTGACGTAGTAAGTCCGCTTCCTCTGCCGTTGACATATGCAGAATATGTAATCGGCGTTGATATTTTTTAGAAAGCTTTAATGCTAATTGAGTCGCTAATAAAGCCGCTTGATTATCTTGAATTTGGGAATGAACCGCAGGATCTTCAATACCCGCAAACTCCTGTTTTCGTTGATTAATTCTGGCTTGGTCTTCCGCGTGAACAGCAATTAAACGAGTTCCTTGGGCAAAAATCGCTTCTAATGCCTCGTCCTGGTTTACCAACAACTGTCCGTGCATTGACCCCATAAAAATCTTAATTCCCGGAGTCGGTTGGGCAGAAATTAAATCTGGTAAATTATCTGCCGTAGCCCCAATAAAAAAGCCATAATTAACTAAACACTTATTAGCAGCCCGTTGTAACTTGTCATCTAAGGCTTCCTGGTTAATGGTTAAAGGTCTTGTGTTGGGCATTTCTAAAAAGGATGTCACTCCCCCCTTAGCACAAGCACAACTAGCCGTAAACAAATCTTCTTTGTATTCTAGTCCTGGTTCGCGGAAATGTACCTGGGGGTCAATTACGCCCGGCAACAAAGTTAACCCCTGTGCGTCAATCTCATGGGTGGCTGTGGCGTTAGTAATTTCTTGCCCTACTTGGACTATTTGCCTTCCTTGGGTCAACACATCCCCAATCATTGACTTACCATTGGGTAATATAATTTCAGCGTGGCGAATCAGTAAACTTTGTGGAGTTGACATGGATTTAAGAGTTTTAAGTATAAAGGAACTAATATAGCAGGAGTCACCGAGTCACCGAGTTAGGAGGAAAAGTCCCTGCTTATCATCAGGCTTTTGGGGTAAATTCTGTATCTCATGCAAATGAATACGGCTATATTAGACATATCCAAAAATGAATGTAGAGACGTTCCATGGAACGTCTCTACAAAGGTTTCAGGTCACGCATACTTAATTTTTACCAGATGTCTATTGAATGATCAACAACTTTTTCTTTAGGATAAACTTAATCTGCACAAAGAACCGCTAATTTTGGTTTTGTGTTAAAAAGGTTGATTGACAAGTAAGCTAGAAAGCTGAATGTTTGTAGCTAATAAAAGAAAAACACTAGATTTTTTACTTTATTTACCTGTCATCTCCTCTATCTCGTTAAGATTAACAATATCAAGTCTCTTTGTCCGAGTTCAATACTAGTCTGTTAACATACTTCAACAATTTCATGCAAAATCAAGCGTCTGATAAAAACTCTAGCCAAGAACCCGATAATTCCTGGATAGTAGAGCTAGGTAAAACGATGATCTTGAGTATCTTTCTGGCTCTAGGAATTCGTACTTTTGTCGCCGAAGCCCGTTGGATTCCCACTGGTTCTATGGAACCAACCTTACATGGTGTCAAAGACCAGTGGCTGGCAGACAAAATTATTGTTGATAAAGTAAAGTATAAATTTGCTAACCCTGAACGGGGAGATATAGTAGTATTTTTACCACCACAAGAAATACAGAATAATCCTGAACGGGAAGCATTTATTAAAAGATTAATTGGCTTACCTGGTGAAAAAGTAGAACTAAGAGAGGGCAAAGTATATATCAACAGCAAGCCTCTACAGGAAAATGTTTACCTATCCTCTTCAGTGCGGACATTGGTGGAAGCTTGTAATAGTAGTGGACTTCAGCCGCCTTTCTTGGCTCAACCGGAAATCATCCCGCCCAATTCTTACTTAATGCTAGGTGATAATCGTCCTAACAGTTATGATGGACGTTGTTGGGGCGTTGTTCCCCGTAACAATATTATTGGTCGGGCTGTAGTTCGTTTTTGGCCTCTCGATAGAATGGGTGCTATTGATAAAGCTCCTGCTTATTCGGCTCCAAAGCCATAGTTAGGATAAGGTGACAGGGAACAGGTGACAGAGAAAAAGGTGAAATCAGAAATAAGAAGGAAAATTGCCCAATTACCAATCACCAGTCCCTAATATGCCGTATATAGGAAAAATTCTGCTCTATCCAATTAAATCACTGGATGGTATAGAAGTAGACGAGGCAACTATTCTCGACCGTGGCGCACTTCAGTATGACCGAGAGTTTGCATTTGTTGACGCACAAAATAGGTTTGTCAATGGTAAACGTCATCCCAAAATCCATTTGTTGCGGGCAAATTTTTCTTTAGAACCAAGGCTGGTAAGGATTAAGTTTCCTAGTGGAAATTCAGAACAAGTTTTTCATTTAGATCAAGAACGCTCAGAAATAGCCGCAGCTTTTAGCGATTTTTTGGGTTTTCCTGTGCAATTACAGCAAAATACCGCAATGGGTTTTCCTGATGATACAGATTCACCAGGGGCAACCATAATTAGTACGGCGACTTTAACAGAAGTAGCTTCCTGGTTCTCTGGTATTAGTGTTGATGAAATGCGGCGGCGAATGCGTGCGAATATTGAAATTGATGGTGTCCCCGCATTTTGGGAAGATAGGTTATTTGCTGCTAGTGGGGAAACAGTCGCCTTTAAAGTGGGAGATGTTCAATTTTTAGCTATTAACCCTTGTCAACGTTGTGTAGTCCCCACAAGGGATTCTTACTCAGGAGAAGTTTACCCAAACTTTCAGAAAATATTTGGGCAAAAACGCCAAGCAACTCTGCCAAGGTGGGTAAATACAGCGCAATTTAATCATTTTTATAGATTGAGTGTGAATACAAGAGTTCCCGTTACAGAAGCGGGGAAAATGATTAAACTTGGCAATAATATCGAAATATCCGAATAAGCACCGTGGGTAACTATAGTTGTTAATACTGGCTTTAATTATATTGATAAAAGTAGCAACAAAATTAAGTATATCACTTGTTCAAATTAGTAAACGCTCTTTAGCGGTCGTAGCGAGAATTAATTTGATTCTATTTGGAGAGTATCAATTGCTTTTGCCCTGAAAGTGCCAATAATCTGCAATTTAATGTTTAATTAACAGCAACTTAACCAAAATCTTCAAGCCCTGTTGATATCATAATGACGTAAATCGCAAACTAAATCGCAAACATAATATTACATCAGACAAGACTAGATTACTTACACACTTTAGTTTCAATCAATGTTAATTAACTTCAAATGGGTGCATTATGTCCTACTATCAATCAGAAGTTGAGATTAGAGAACCAAGTAATTTAACTGATCAGAGTAAATTTTTAACGCCTTTTCAGCGTAAACTGCTGCAAAAAAGTTTACATGAGGATTACCCAGAGTCCTATCGCCAAAGAATTGAAATCATGTTGTTGGCAGATAATGGCAAAACTCAAACAGAAATTTGTCAAATACTGGGATGCTGTGCAGCAACAGTCAGACATTGGATGCACATAGCACGGATGGGGATGGCGCATCAATGGCAAGATTGTCCAATTGGTCGTCCCAAGGTAGTAAATCAGCAGTATTTAGAACGGTTGCAAGAACTTCTGAAGAGTAGTCCTAGAGATCATGGCTATTCATTTCGGCGGTGGACAGCTAATTGGTTGCAAAAACATTTAGCCAAGGAATTGGGAATTGAAGTAAGCGATCGCCATATTAAACGACTACTCAAACAACTAGGGTTATCCACGCGACAAAAATCCAGTAATAATCAAGAAAACCATCATAAATCCAGTCAAGAAGCCAGAATTGCCATTAATGACCTGATAAATGTCACAAAGTCGGATAATTCCGAATTTATATCCATCAATTTTACCAAACTAAGTAAAGATTCAGATATATATGGCGCACAATCTATCCGCTCAGTTGGTGTCTCTGCAACAAATCAACCATACTCTGGGCTACTCTCTTTCCGATGCCGAATTTCAGCAATATCTGCCACAATTTAAGGAAAAAACCCCCAAGGTTGGTAAATTTTGGCAAGGAAATGATGTTGAATCTGGGATCTACATTGTTATTGCAGGTAAAGCGAGATTGTTAGATGAAGCGGGTGAATTAATCGCCACTATTGAAGCAGGAGAATCATTTGGTGAGTTTACCTTGTTTCCAGAGTCTGAATTTCAAATCTATGGTGCTAGAGCAAGTGTAAATCTACAGCTTTGCTTTGTGCCAAATGCAGTTTTATCGCCATTAATGGCTAAATATCCGCAAATTCAACAACATTTATGGCATCAAGCCCAAAAACTAAATAGCCTATTAATAGGCTCAGATTCAACCACAGAAATAGGAGAAAACACCAACTCCAAACCGGAATTTTTAGCACTCTCAACAGTTGAAGCAAAATCAGAACTGAAGATTAGCAAAGCCTATTTTCCCAGTCCTACTCAACGAGTCAGACATTTATGGCAACATATTGTCCGCCGCTATCCATTTTTTGCCCAACAGAGTGCTTCCGACTGCGGTGCTGCTTGTTTGGTCATGGTATCTCGTTATTGGGGAAAACGCTTTAGTGTCAATCGGTTACGGGATATTGCCAATGTAGACCGGAATGGGGCATCTTTGCGAGGTTTATTGACAGCAGCCGAAAGCCTGGGTTTTGCTACTAGACCAGTGAAAGCCAGTCTTAATCAATTAGCTAAACAAAAATTACCTGCGATCGCCCACTGGGAAGGCAAGCATTACATTGTTGTCTATGAAATCACCTCCAAGCACGTAGTTGTAGCTGATCCCGCCATAGGTCAACGCACCCTCACTCACGCCGAATTTAAAGCCGATTGGACTGGTTATACATTACTGTTGCAACCAACAGCCATGCTCAAAGAAGCCAAAGAAACTTCCACACCCTTTTGGCAATTCTTTGAATTAATGAAGCCACACTCTTTGATTCTGTTGGAAGTCTTTATTGCTTCCATATTTATCCAGATATTTGGACTCATTACCCCCCTATTCACCCAACTAATTTTAGACCGTGTTGTAGTACAGCGTTCCGAACTCACTTTAACAACAGTAGGCATAGGGTTATTATTATTTAGCTTCTTTCGTGTAGCCATGATGGGCTTGCGGCAATATTTGCTAGATCATGTAGCAAATCGGGTAGATTTAGCATTAATTGTCGGCTTTATTCGCCATACTTTCAGACTACCATTAAGCTTTTTTGAATCTCGGTATGTGGGAGATATTATCTCTCGTGTTCAAGAAAATCGCAAAATTCAACGCTTTCTTTCCGGTGAAGCATCATCTATCCTCCTGGATTTATTTACAGTTTTTATCTATGTGGGATTAATGCTTTGGTATAGCTGGAAAATGGCATTACTTGCCTTAGTCATAGTTCCACCTTTTGCCCTATTAGCTTTAATTGCTACGCCTTTTTTACAAAGAGTTTCTAGAGAAATATTTGGTGCTGTTGCCAAAGAAAGTAGTTACCTAATTGAAGCTCTAACAGGTTTACGAACCGTGAAAGCTACCGCCGTAGAACAAACAGTGAGATGGCATTGGGAAGAGTTATTAAATAAAGAAGTTAAAGCCAACTTTTCTGGACAAATTATTAGTAATCGGTTGCAAATATTTAGTAACCTCATTCAATCATTAGCAACTACTGGTTTATTATGGTACGGGGCATATTTGGTAATTCAAGGTGAATTAACTATTGGTCAATTAGTAGCATTTAATATGCTGCTAGGTAATATTATTACACCTTTTCAACGTTTGATTGTGTTATGGAATCAATTACAAGAAGTTGTGATTGCCGTAGAACGGATTAATGATGTTTTAGATACAGAACCAGAAGAAGATTTACAGAATCAACCCCGACAAAATTTGCCCCAACTCAAGGGAAATATCCGCTTTGATAACGTAACTTTCCGTTATCACCCAGAAAGCGATATTAACATCATAGAAAATCTCAGTTTTCAAATCAAACCCGGACAAATGGTAGCACTCGTAGGACGTAGTGGTTCAGGCAAAACTACCATTTCTAAATTAGTCCTTGGCTTATATCCTCCCACAGATGGAAAAGTATTAATTGATGGACAAGATATTACGAGTATTTCCCTGCGTTCCTTGCGTCAGCACGTGGGAGTAGTTGATCAAGATACATTTTTATTTGGTGGGACAATTCGAGAAAATATTAGTTTAGGACATCCTGGTGTACCTTTAATAGAAGTCATTGAAGCCGCACAATTAGCAGGTGCTGATGAGTTTATTAAAAAACTACCAATGGGATATGAAACCCAAATTGGTGAAGGTGGAGGGTTATTATCAGGTGGACAAAGACAGAGAATAGCGATCGCTAGAGCGTTATTAGGTAATCCTCGATTATTGATTTTAGATGAAGCTACCTCCCATCTAGATACCGAATCAGAAAGGATTATTCAGCAGAATTTAAACACAATTCTCAAAGGCAAAACTACCTTAGTAATTGCCCATCGTCTTTCTACAGTTAAAAATGCAGATATGATTTTAGTATTAGATAGAGGTGTGTTAGTTGAGTCTGGAACTCATGAAGAATTAATGTCAAAACGAGGGCATTATTTTTATCTCAATCAACAGCAATTACAAAAAATAGAATAAAAAACTATCTGCATAATTACTGAATTACCAAAAACCTCAAAAATGACCAAGTTTAAATAAGGTAGAAAAATGACAGATTTACTTAATGGACGAGGACAAAATCTCCTATTAAAAGACGCATCTGAAAACAATGAATTAGCAATTCAAGTATCAAAAGACCTATCTGAATACAATAATTTAGCAATTGAAGTACCAGTAGAAATAGTCATCAGAGATGATTGGTCTGACATAACGAAAGAAGCTCTTGATAGTTTACCCCAAGTTTGGACAAGGGGATTACTATACTTTTTG
Organism: Dolichospermum sp. OTE_75_concoct_329_sub; assembly: GCA_031376645.1. Classification (GTDB taxonomy): domain Bacteria; phylum Cyanobacteriota; class Cyanobacteriia; order Cyanobacteriales; family Nostocaceae; genus Dolichospermum. The sequence continues at coordinate 32,670 of JANMEE010000122.1, forward strand.
ATAATATTTGTATCTATAGTTTTACCTTGGGCAATTTTATCTAAAGTAGATGAAACTGGTACTGGTAGAGGAAGAATCGAGCCGAAAGATAAAACAATTAAACTTGATGCTGCTGTGTCAGGTACTGTGTCTGAAATTCGAGTTAAAGAGGGTGATTCAGTTAAAGCTGGACAAACTTTATTATTATTAGAAACGGAGTTGGTAAAATCAGAATTACATCAGGTACAGAATAAGCTAGAAGGACAACTCAACCGACTATCTCAACTCAATTTATCCAAAAATCAGTTAGTTGTATCTTTAGCAACTCAACAGCAACAAAATCAATCTCAACAATTAGAAAAACAAGCTCAAGTAGACCAAGCACAACAGAATATTACTGCATTGAATAATGCCTATCAATTACAAAAAGAAGAAAGATTTTCTCAAGTTAATCAAGCCAGACAAACTCTTGAACATAGTCAAACTACTAGTAAATTAGTCAAGAGTAGTTTAGCCAGTACCCAACGAGAATTACAACGATATACCAAATTAAATAAAGAAGGAGTTGTTCCCGAAATTAATGTTGTAGAAAAGCAAAATGTAGCTAAAGATAAACAACAAGTATATGAACAAAGTAGATCAGATATTAAACAGGCTAATTTACGTCTAGCAGAACAACTAAATAGTTATGAAAGAAATATTCGCCAAGCTAGGGCAGATATTGAACAGGCTAAATTGCGACTAAATGAACAGGAAAGAGGATATCAAAGTTTAGTACGTTCTGGTCAATTAGCTATGTTAAGAATTCAAGAACAGCAGAAAACTTTAAATACAGAAATTACTTCTTTACAATCAGAAATTGCTCAAAGTAAAAGCCAAATTGAATCATTAAAATTTCAATTAGGACAACGAGAATTAAAGGCTACTGCGAGTGGGACATTGTTTCAATTACCGATTCAAAAAGCTGGTTCGGTTGTGCAGGTAGGCACAATGGTAGCGGAGATTGCACCCCTAAATTCACCTTTAATAATTCGGGCGCAAATGGCAACAACTGAAAGTGGTTTTTTGAGATTAGGATTACCGGTAAAAATTAAATTTGATGCTTATCCTTTTCAAGATTATGGCATAGTTACAGGAGAGTTAATTAAAATTTCACCGACCACCATAGAAATAGATACACCTAATGGTAAAGTTGCTGCTTACAATTTAGAAATTTCTCTCAAACAGAATTGTATTCCCTCTGCAAATAAATGTATTTCTTTACATCCAGGGGATACAGCAACGGCTGAAGTAATAGTGCGTCAACGTCGCATTATTGACTTTTTAATTGATCCATTTAAGAAGTTACAAAAGGGGGGAGTGAAGTTGTAGAAATAATATTTAATTTCTGCCTTGTATTTTTTTAATTTTCGTTTAACTAATTTAAGAGTAATATCATGTCACAAGCTATCACCATTACTAAGGAAGATATTCTTCAACAAGTCAAGCTATCTGCTAAGATACCTGAGATAGTTAAGCAGATTGTTAGCCGGAAGGTGACGATAGCTGCTGTGGAGGAAGCTGGCATAAAAGCAGAGACTGAAGAGTTACAAAAAACGGCGGATCTATTGCGATTAACGAGTAAACTCACTAGTGCTAAGGATACTTGGCAATGGCTAGAAGAGCATGGATTATCCTTAGATGATTTTGAAGAAATAGTTTATAACGGTGTACTTTTAAGCAAGTTAAGTCAACATCTGTTCTTAAATAAAATTGAGCCTTACTTCTTTGAAAATCAGCTAAATTATGTTGGTGTAGTAATGTATGAGGTAATTTTGGATGATGAAGATCTGGCACTAGAACTTTTCTACGCTATTCGGGAAGGTGAGATGAGTTTTTATGATGTTGCTCACAAATACATCCAAGATACTGAGTTACGTCGAAAATGTGGATATCTGGGAATACTGCACCGCAAGGATTTGAAGCCGGAAATTTCTGCCGCTATTTTTGCGGCTAATCCACCGCAGTTTCTCAAACCTATTGTGACATCCAAGGGCGTACACCTGATTTTGGTAGAGGAACTAATTCAGCCAGACCTAAATGAACAACTCCGCACCCACATTATTTCAGATTTATTCTCCGAGTGGCTGAAACAACAAATTGAACAGTATGAGGTAATTAAAAGCTTTCATTAAAAGGATGTTTTAAAAGTCCCACATGGTGTATCAAATGTTTTAAGATCCCCCTTATTAAGGGGGACTTTTTTTTATAGCTAAATGTATTTTTTTACTCTTTTTTCAAAAATGCACCTCCGTAATAACAGCCTGTGACACTCAAGGGTGCAGAATGTGGGATATAACTGAAAGATTTATGTCCAAAATAAACCCAATAAAACTTGACATTTATAAACAATGGGAATATAAACAGCCGTTATTGGTTGAGTGAGATACAAGAACCCCTCACCGCAAGCGAGGAGTAGGATGTATCTGATTCAAGTGCATACCGCTATAGAAAAACTAAACTGAGACAGTAGTTAGATTTTTGGAATGTATTTTTTATATTCTTTAAACTAGGACATAATAGGTTTATTTATAGCTTTAAAAAACATTTTTAAACACTTGATAAAGTGATGAAAATACTTAACAATCAGAATCAAGGAATTAGGTATAGCGGTATGCACTTAGATGAGATCCAGTCATCAAGTTACAAACCCTGTAAGTGCAGAGTTTTCGCGCCCTGGATTGTATTTCATCCGACCAAAAACCGCCATAATATCTACTCTACTTCCTATTCAATTTCAATCAAACCAATTGAAACAAACAAAGGAGATTTGATCATGGCTGCAATTACAATTTCTGACTTACGTCCTTCTGGCTTCGATTTATTTGTAGATTCTGAAAGCTTTTTAAATGATTTAAACGACAGCGATTTAGCTACCACTAATGGTGGAGCTACCCCCGTTGCCATTACTTTGCTCGGTGCGGCTTGGCTTGGTTATTCCATCAGCAAAGAAGTAGCTCGCTTCTTCTAATTTGGGTTTAGTTTTTTCTAGTTGAAAAGCTCACAATTTTTTCAGAATCTCGGAGAAAAATCATGGCTGTTATCGCAATCAACGACCTACGTCCAACCGGTGCTGAACTGTTTTTCGGTTCAGAAAGCTTTATGGCTGACTTAAATGATAACGAACTAGGAAATGTCAATGGTGGTATCAGTCCTACTTTTTATTTCGCTGCTGTAGGTGTATCAGCCCTAGTTGGTTATTTAGCTAACAGATAATAATGTTTTAGGAATGTGGGGGAGCTAAAGCGAGTTTTTTGTGCTGCTTACCCCTACCTGAAACTACGCGATCGCTACAAAATGTTAGCTCATACAGTCTAAAATGGCTAACCTTTTTCATTCAATTGAAACAAACAAAGAGGATCTAATCATGGCTGC
>JANMEE010000317.1:0-20420 GCA_031376645.1 Dolichospermum sp. OTE_75_concoct_329_sub
CGTTGGTTAAAGACAAGACATTTTGGATTAGTTGGGCGAGGGGACTTGAACGGGTTTGCTGGTTCCCGGGATTATATCCATTCAAAAATCAGCATTTAAATACTACAGTGAATAAATTCACTCGTGTCGCTTCCCTCTCAGGGCTAAAGCCACTGAGTTTCCCGCATACCGCGAGGTTTTATGAAATTTTATTCTTTGTGCTGATAGATTTTGGGGCGCAGGCCCTGCGCCCCTACGCAATGTTATTTTCTAATAATACTTGTATAATTGTATCCGTTGGTACTTCGTCGGTAACTTTGACTGCACCAATTTGAGTTGGTAATACAAAGCGGACTTTACCAGATTTAACTTTTTTATCTAATTGCAAAGCATTAATAATAGCTTCAACATCTAAACCTGCGGGTATTTGGGTGGGTAAACCTGCTTTTTTGATTAAGGCGTTTTGACTCTCTGCGTCTGCTTTTTCCCAAAGTCCTAATTTTACAGAAATTTCTCCTGCTGCTACCATACCAATACCCACAGCTTCACCATGTTTGAGAAGACGATATTCGGTTAAACTTTCTACTGCATGACCAATAGTATGACCATAATTTAAAATTGCTCTGAGTCCAGATTCTTTTTCATCTTTGCTGACAACATCGGCCTTTGCTTGACAGGAATGAGTTAATATGCTGTTTATCAGGTCGGTTTTTACATAGCGGAGTTGATCAAGGTGTTTACTTGCTGTTAGTTGAGTAAACAATTCGGTGTCCCAAATGATCCCGTACTTGATTACCTCTGCCATTCCTGCCCGAAATTCCCTTGCTGGGAGGGTTTTTAAGACTTCTGGGTCAATTAAAACTAGACTGGGTTGATGAAATGCACCAATCAAGTTTTTACCATGAGGATGATTTACCCCGGTTTTACCACCAATAGCCGAATCTACCATTGCTAAGAGACTGGTGGGAACTTGGACAACATTGATGCCTCTCAGCCATGTAGCGGCAGCAAAGCCTGTCATATCACCAATTACACCTCCACCCAAGGCTACCATTGTTGAGGAGCGTTCTAAGCGATTTTCCAGGGCGATATCATAGAGCTTTTGAATAGAGTTAAGAGTTTTGTAGCGTTCACCGGGGGGTAGGTTGTAGCTGACAACTTCAAAACCGGCATTTTGCAAAGATGCGATCGCTCTTTCGCCATAAAATTTAAATATCATCGGGTTAGAAACTAGCAATACCTTCTTACCTAGTTGCAAACCCGCCATTTGTTCACCCAGCTTATCTAAATTCCCAGGGGCAATAGTAATATCATAAGACTTTTCTGGAATATCTACTTTAATTACAGAACTCATTCAATAACCCTAATAAAATCACTTGTCTGCGTATTTTACCGCAATTTAGCAACCTCTTTTCTATTCCCTGTTCCCTTTCATAATTATTGATGATTGAATATAAATAAGTAACTAATTCTGGAGAAACACAAATGGCTGTAGTTGAATATATTGTCTTTTTAGGCGTGTTTATGGGTGTAGCTGTTGGTTTGCTATTTGGTCTACGCGGAGCTAAGATACTTTAACCCTACAATTAAACCCACTTCATGTGGGTTTAGTCTGTATTTAAAATATGTTATTTTGTGTAATTGCTTTCTTTTGCTGATAGCTGTTGATTGATGGCGGAATGTTTATTATTTTTTAATATTCATAAATCCTGAGTTAATCCATATTCAAGTGATTTAAATCGCCTCACTATTTTATCAAAAGTTTCATCCCATTCTTGATCATCTAAAATTTTGGGCATACATTGGGAAATATATGTGTCTTGTCCCAAAATTATTTTGACAATTTCTTTGACTTTGTTAACCGTTTCAATTTTAAATTTATTCTGAATATTTCTACCTATAAAAATAATAGCCGCTTCATCTACTTCAAATCTTCCTTCTATAATTTCATCGATAAATTCATCATAAACCTGCTGTTCATCTTCTTCATTGGGAGATTTTAGTAATACTGTGATAATATCTTTTAAATCTTTATTTTCTCTTCTATTATTCCAAGCTAGTAATTTTAATACTATAAAAGCATCAATATCAGCTACCCGAATTTCAATATTGTCAATTATTATAAGTTCTGTATTTGTAAAAGCTTCTTCTAAACCCAAAATATTCATTTGATTACCATCAGTCCAGTTGATTTCTTGTTTGGGTTTACTTATATCCCCACAAGGAATAACATCAACTTCTAATTCTGTTTCAATATGAATAAACTTATGAAGTTTTCTTAAATAGGGGATTTTGTCCAGTCGTCATTGTACTAATCAACAGATTATATCTCTCCCAATTATCTAATTTTACCGCTACATCCCAATCTTTTGTTGCACGACCTTGAACTTTATATTGACTATCAAAGATTAATATTCTTGCTTGAGCACCTATCAACAGCATAGGAACTTCTAAAGAATCAATGATAGATTTAAAATCTGTAAGGAATTTTTTAGTTTTTGTGTCAATTTGAGGATATGAGTTTTTCATGTTTATACCATTTCTGCAATTTCTTGTCTTGTAATAATATATTTTTCATAGAGACGTTTAGCTGTTTCTTTGAGTCTTTCATCTGGATATAAACACAATTCTGCATGAATAAGTAAAGGATCTGCTATATGTTCATATACCGAATATTTAGGCTGATTATTATTACCAAATTGTTTCAAAATGATAATATTACCATTGGGATCTGGTTTGAGACGTAACATAGTTGTGATCACACGATAATTATATTCTTCAGGAATATGAATAGTCATGCTGATAGGTTTTAAATAACCTGTGACAAGTGCAGCACCTAATTCTCCTCCAATTGCAATTTTGTGATTTGGGGCTATTTCTCGTATTTGTTTGGATATATCGTTAAAATCTATATTTTCTCTGGGACTAAATGTCCCTATCAAAAGTTCTAGACGCAAATTTTCTATATATCCCATTTCCCATCTTTCTAAAAGTTTTGTGTAATTTTCAATTCCATATTTTCCATTTCGTTGACGTTGTAAATAACTCAGTTGATACAAAGTTTCTAGACTGCGTTTTACAGTTTGAAAGTCAACACCTGCAACGTGCTATTATTCATAATGACTTAGCAAAAAGTAGGTTGGATTGACGGAAGGAAACCCAACATGATCAATTTTTTTGTTGGGTTGCGCTGTTGCTTAACCCAACCTACTTTTGTTATATCATCGCTGGAGTTGGTGTTTTTTCCTGCTTTTGAAATGGGGGACGCATTTCCAAACCTAGCAAGTTCAACATTTCTTTATCTGCGTCATAATCAGGACAGGGAGTTGTCACCGTCAACATTTTGTTATCATCGCTGGAGAAGATGGAATTTGCACCAGCCATAAAGCATAAAGCCTGTTCTACCTGAGAAAGTCTCGCTCTCCCCGCACTTAAGCGCACGTCAGATTTAGGCATAATAATTCTAGCAGTCGCAATCATCCGCACTACATCCCAAATGGGGACATCTGGCTGATTTTCCAAAGGTGTACCAGGAACTTGGGAAAGAATATTAATGGGTACAGATTCAGGATGAGGTTGTAAATTGGCAAGAGTATGTAACATTCCCACTCTGTCTGCGATATTTTCCCCTAAACCAAGAATACCACCCGAACATACGGTAACATTAGTTTGGCGAACATTAGCAATTGTATTCAGTCGATCATCATAGGTTCGAGTGGTAATTACGGTGCTGTAGTGTTCCCGTGAAGTGTCGAGATTATGATTATAAGCATATAATCCGGCATCTTCTAACCGCTTGGCTTGGTTTTCTGTCAACATTCCCAAGGTACAGCATACCTCTAAACCCATACCAGTTACGTCCTTAACCATATCCAGGACTTCCTCAAATTGGGAATTATCCCGCACTTCCCTCCAAGCAGCACCCATACAAACGCGACTAACACCGCTTTCCTTGGCTGTTTTGGCAATATTCATCACTGTTTCTTTTTCTAACAGTGCTTCGGGTTTTACCTCGGTTTTGTAGCGAGAAGATTGAGCGCAATAACCACAATCTTCTGGACAAGCACCGGTTTTAATAGAGATAAGCTTACAGACTTGTATTTGTTGCGGATGATGATATTCACGATGTGCAGTAGCAGCTTGATAAATTAGCTCTAGAAATGGTGTATTATATATGGTTAATATCTCTGTTGGTTGCCAATCGTAGCGTATTCCCACTGTTATTATCCTTTTTGTAGTCTTTTGCTTAATTTCCCATTAGTATAGCTGATACAAAATATTTAAATTTGAATATGAGTATATGAGTTCAGAACCACCAATTCTTACCAGCGATCGCCTATTATTAAGAATGGCAGTAATGGAGGATATTCCCTATATACTCGAATATTTTACTGAAAATAAAGAATACCTTACCCCATTTTATCCTAGATGGGATGAAAATTTTTTTACCCCCGATTATTGGCAGTATCAAGTAGAAACGAGTTTCTGGGAATTTTTTAACAACTATTCATTAAAACTATTTATTTATCGGAAACATCAGCCTAGACAAATTCTAGGAACTGCTAATTTTAGTAACTTTGTCTATAGTGCTGCTCAATTTTGCAATTTAGGATATAGTTTAGCCGAATCGGCCCAAGGTTATGGTTACATGACAGAAGCCCTTTCTATTTCCACCGAGTATGTCTTTCAAGAATTAAATCTTCACCGCATTACGGCCAATTATATGCCACATAATCGCCCCAGTGGTAATGTTCTCAAAAGACTTGGTTTTGTAGTTGAAGGATATGCGAGAGATTATTTAATGATTAATGGTAAATGGGAAGATCATATTTTCACCAGTTTAACAAATCCTCGCTGGCGATCGCATCTTTAAAATACTCAGATCCCCCACTTGTTCAAGAAGTCGGGGATCTATATCCTAAGCGGTAGGCTTTTTGTCTATTATTAAAGAAATATCAATTAAGCATAATTTTTATGACTCTGGATCAAATTCCCAATTACACCCATTCTAATAATCCTTTACTCACTCTCAACTATGAACCAGCCCTAGAATCTCTAGGTAATGATTACTATGATCAAGTTGTCGCAGAAGAATTTCCCCAACATATTCTGCGTTGGCGTAATGATGCACTATTACCACGCTTAGGACTTGATCCTCAAGTAGTTAAAGACGAAGATTTTATTAACGCTTTTGGTAAATTTGCACAGCGAGAACCCATGTTAGCCCTACGTTATCATGGTTATCAATTTGGACAATATAACTCGCAATTAGGTGATGGTAGAGGCTTTCTCTATGGACAAGTGCGAGGTATTGATGGGGAATTGTACGATTTTGGCACAAAAGGTTCTGGGAGAACTCCCTACTCTCGCGGTGGTGACGGAATGCTAACGCTCAAAGGCGGGGTACGGGAAGTTCTCGCCGCTGAAGCACTTCATCGGTTAGGTGTTCGCACTTCGCGCTGTTTAAGCATGATTGAAACGGGTTTAGGACTGTGGCGCGGTGATGAACCTTCTCCAACTCGTTCTTGTGTCATGATCCGCATGAGTAAATCTCATATCCGTTTTGGAACTTTTGAACGATTAAACTATTTTAAACGTCCTGATTTAACTCAAAAACTGTTAGATCATGTAATTGAACAGTATTATCCCCATTTACAGGCTGAAAATGATAGATATGCTTTATTTTATGCCGAATTAGTACAACGAGTGGCGGAATTAGTTGCCCAATGGATGGCAGCAGGTTTCTGTCATGCAGTCTTAAATACTGATAATATGTCAATTACTGGGGAAAGTTTTGACTATGGCCCTTATGCGTTTATTCCTACTTATGATCTCCAGTTTACGGCAGCATATTTCGATCATTATAAACGTTATTGTTATAGTCAGCAACCAGGAATTTGTAAGTTGAATTTAGAGCTTTTGCAAGAACCATTAAAAGCGATAATTGCTCAAAGTGATTTGGATGTGGCTTTATCTAAGTTTGCTGAATATTATCAAGCTGAATATCGGGCTTTGATGTTGAGAAAATTGGGTTTTGAAGATTTACAATTAGCAGAAACTGACGAATTTTTGCGGTTAACTATCACCTTTTTACATGATAGTCAAGTTGGTTATCATCAATTCTTTTCAGATTTAGCTGCTACCTTTTCTAGTAAATGGCGAGATGATCCAGCTTTAGTAATGGACGGTTCAGAAATTATCCCGGCGTTAGGAATATCAGCAACTTTCGATAATTGGTGTTTTCTCTATCATAAAATCCTCAATCATTTTGATCTTGAGCAAATGGAGAAAATTGCTAAAACTCTAACTGAATCAAATCCCAAAACGGCATTATTAAGACCTGTAATTGAATCAACTTGGGAATCAATTACTGAAAATGATAATTGGCAACCTTTTTATGATTTAGTGGAAACACTAAAAACAGGAAAGTAATTTATCCGTAGGGTCGGGGTGTCCCCCGCCCACGAGTCAGCAAATTCGCTTTTTAATTCCAAGTATTTAACAGGGAAATAATATGATAAACAAAAAACTAATTGACTATACAATTATTCTACGCCCCGATGATAATGGTACATTTGTTGCTTACGTTCCAGCAATTAAAGGATGTCATGCTTGGGGAAAAACCCATGAAGAAGCTCGTTCAGAGTTAAACCATGTTTTTGAAATGCTATCAGAAGAATATTTAGAGGCTGGTAAATCCCTACCTGATGATATTGAGGTAACTATTGCTTATGCCAGCTAAAGCCAAAACTTTAGAAAAAGTTGCCAAAAAATTAGGCTTTGAGAAACTTCGTCAAAAAGGTAGTCATGCTCGCTGGAAGCATCCTGATGGTCGTGCAACAACTATTCCTATTCATGGAAATGCTGAAATCGGCGGTTGGCTATTCCAGGAAATTCTTAAACAATTAGAAATTACAGAAGATGAATTTAATAATCTGAGATAGTTTTTCTAATTTTCCCAAAACTATGATCAGCATGAATTTCAATGACTAAATCAACTGCTGATGATTGAATTAAAGGATTAATGAATAATTCTGGATGTAAAGAACGCCAAAAATAATTGACAAATTCTTCTATTTCTGCGTCACTCATTCCTGATTTACCAGTAGCAATCATTTGTCTTTCTGCTTGCTTGCGCCATGCTAAGGAATAACGGTAATCTGTAGGATACAGAACTATTAAACTATCTAACCTTTCCCAAAGTGGTAAATAATTTGTAAGTTGACTATTCATATCAGAGGCAAATTGTCTATCTGCATCTGTCAGAATGGGTGGTGGTGCAGTTAGGAAGGCTATGGGATCAATTGGTTTTACACCCACAAACCAACCTTCAAACAGAACAATGTCTATATTGTCCATGATAACTTCTGGAGTAGTGCGATAGCGAAGCGCTCCGTAGGAATCGCCCATACCTCCATAGGCAGATTTATCAAATTTAGGAACTATCACAGGACTGTTGCCTTGATGAATTTGATCGAGTAAACTTGTAGCTAGATGGATATCGTGGGTTCCGGGCGGACCGCGCCAAAGCAACCGGGAATCCTGCTGCATTAAGACCAAGCGATCGCTATAAGTTTTGTACAAGTCATCTAAAGACAAACTTAAAGTCCGATATCCCAAATGCCGGAGAATCAAAACCAGTATTCTGGACATTGTGGTTTTACCAGTGCCTTGTGCGCCCAAAATCCCCTGAATAAAGGGTCTCCCTAACTGTTGATGCTGTACAGCAATTTTCATTGCCAAAGGTAACCATACATCCCACAATATTGGTAATATTCCTTGGGGTTGAGTTTTTAGGGTAGTTTGACAAAATTGACTAAAATCAGGGAAAACTAACTTCAGTAGATTCCCTCTCCTTTGTATAACTTCAGCCACATTATCAGAGGTGATATTAAAAACTTTGGCTCGCAAAGGATCTACTAATGCTGCGTCCTCTGCTAATACTTGCCAGGATGTGTCTGTTGTCAAAATTTTACTCAGCCATTCGCTACGCATAAAATTACGAACCCAGCTTTAGAGCTTCAAGAAAGAGACTGTAGATAAAACCAATCTTGAGATAGTTGAGTGTTTCCACCAAAAATACTTGCCTAACAAAAAGATTACGGCTGTAAAATATTCTGCTGGTAATTTCAGTAAAAAGGACTAAAAATGCAGCCACCACAATGTCTAATTCTGCCTTTTGTCCAGCGGTTGTTGATACTGCTGATCCCAAGAAGAAACCAAACAAAAAGCTAATTAGTATTAGCGATAATCGCCGCCAAGGATTAAGAAACCATTGACTCAAGCTTCTAAAAATTGTTTCTAATAGGTTGTTCAGACGAGTATTTTGCATGAAAAGGTTTTACTCCAGCAATTCTGACTTCTTCTGACTCGGTGACTTTTTCTCCTGACTTCTGCTATTGGGGATCATTAGCAACTATAGGACTCCTATTTGATTTTTGAATATATACGTAGGGTGGGCATTGCCCACCAAAACCCGGATATTGTGGGCATTGCCTAGGCTGTTGACTTTAATAGTTTTTAGTAAATATGTACTATGCCTTTAATTTTTGTTAAAAGCCCAGCCAGTGAAAGGTTTCAGCCATATTGAAGACCAACATAAAAACTGTATGAACCATCCCCCAAAAAAGCCACAGAGTCAACAGCCTAGGCATTGCCCACCCTACAATAGATATTGTTCAGAAATAATTTAGGATTCCTATATGAGATTGAGTCTACAAAAATTCTTATTTCTAAATCCATATCATTATGAAATATTCCATGTATCAATATCGTAACTTCATTGTCGCTTTTTCTGCATTGGGATTCATCGGGATCATGGCAGGATGCTTAGATATAAGCATATCCCTTGAGTCTACAAATCCAAAAACAGCATCAACAGTTACAGAACAAACCCCATCTGTAGCTACAAACACTAGAATTGATGGAAATGAAATTAACTCAGATAGTACACCAACGAAATCAGTAGAATCAAATAGCCAAAAAAATCAGTCTACTGTCGTAGCCTATCGGTTTGACTCGGATAAGAAAACCAAGGCTTCTGGATTACTCCGCATGAGCAACAAAACTACTCAACCTGTCCGTCTAGCATTATTAGCCAGACAATTATCTCAAAAAAGTGCCACTGCCAATAAAACTAAACCTGATATTCCTGCTCATTGGGATTTTGCACCTGAAGAAGGTAGTGACAAAGGGTTAGTTTTATCCTTACCTCAAGGTAATCTAAGACTAGATAAGGGTGATATCTTGGTAGCATTTGCTCAAGATGGTTCACGGCGTTATTGGGGTCCTTACATCGTCGGAGAAACTTCCTCTCCTCAATGGAATCCTCAAACTCAAGAATGGCAGTTGGTGTTACAAAATAGGTGACAGGTGACAGGTGACAGGTGACAGGTGACAGGTGACAGGTGACAGGTGACAGGTTACAGGTGACAGGTTACAGGTGACAGGTTACAGGTGACAGGTTACAGGTGACAGGTTACAGGGAATTATAAAGTATGAAATTGGGTGTTTTTGATCAAGTGGTTGATAAGTGGCTGAATAATTTAGAACAGCGTCCAGTCCTGGCTGTGGCTGTTTCTTCTCTGTGGTTATTGGTGATTGGCTGGATAGCTTTTGGCTGGAATTTGGGTAATGTGGGCTTAATTGATGAAACTGAGCCGCTGTTTGCTGAAGCTTCCCGACAAATGTTTATTACTGGTGATTGGATTACACCGTTTTTTAATGGTGAAACTCGCTTTGATAAACCTGCTTTAATTTATTGGTGTCAAGCGATCGCCTACGCTATTGTAGGAGTAAATGAATGGGCAGTCCGTACTCCTTCAGCATTGGCAGCAATGGGTATAATCGCTTTGGCATTTTATACTGTGCAGTGGTCTTTTGCCAAAAAGGATGAATTAGAACAAGTTAGCAACTTGCCCAGACGTTACTTCACAGCCGCCATAGCCGCAGCTTTAATGGCACTCAACCCGGAAATGATTGTTTGGGGGAGAGCCGGCGTTTCTGATATGTTGCTCAATGGCTGCATAGGTTCAACTTTGTTATGTTTCTTTCTGGGATATGCTCAGAATAATGCCCCAATTGTCATTACTAAGTGGCAACTGCCCAATAAGTGGTATTTAGCTTGTTATGTCTTAATTGCTGGAGCAATTTTAACTAAAGGTCCTGTAGGCATTGTCTTACCAGGATTAATTATGATTGCCTTTGCCTTATATGTGGGGAAATTTTGGCAACTGTGGCGAGAAATGCGGCCTATTTTGGGAATGGGGATCGTTTTAGCGTTATCACTTCCCTGGTATATTTTAGTGACTTGGCGTAATGGCTGGAATTTTATTAACGCCTTTTTTATCTATCACAATTTAGAACGGTTTACGGAAGTTGTTAATGGTCACTCAGCCCCTTGGTTCTTTTACTTTTTAGTCGTATTGCTGGGCTTTGCCCCTTATTCAGTGTACATCCCCGCGTCTATCGCTAGAGTAAAATTTTGGCAGCGATCGCACTGGTTAAAGCAAGAACGCTCTCAACAGTTAGGTTTATTTGCCTGTTTATGGTTTTTAGCTGTATTTAGCTTTTTCACAATTTCCGTAACTAAATTGCCCAGTTATGTCTTACCGTTAATGCCAGCAGCAGCGATTCTAGTAGCATTATTTTGGAGTGATCTTTTTCCTAGTTCCCAAACTCCTACACCTCTCAAATCTTTTCAGATTAGTGCTTGGGTAAACATAGCCTTTTTGACAGTAATTTCTATAGCACTATTTCATCTTACCCAAATTGTGGGAATTGATCCTGCTGCTCCTGAATTATATGCAAACATGGAGAAATCGGGAATACTCAAATTTGCGGGAATAATTTGGCTATTATCTACATTTACGTCGGCTATCTTCATATTAACTCACCGTTACCGTCAGATAATCATCATTAATTTAGTAGGATTTATAGCCTTTGTTGCTATTGCTTTAATACCTGCTGTTTTGATTATGGACCAACAGCGTCAACTGCCTTTAAGAGAATTATCAGCCTTAATTGTCGAATCAAAACAACCTAATGAAGAATTAATTATGGTTGGGTTTAAAAAACCTACGGTGACTTTCTACACCCAACAGAAGATTAACTACATTAAATTTTCTCAACAAGCTTTAGAATATATTCAAAAGCAAGCATCCCAACCAACGAAACCACCATCATTGTTAATGATAGTTGAAAATGGGAAATTTCAAGAAATGGATTTACCACCGGATAATTATAAAAATATAGCTATCAAAGGAGCTTATCATCTGATTCGCATTCCTTTGAAAACAGTTAAATCAAACATTTCTTAAGAGGTTCAGATCCTAGAGGAAACGCATCTTATCAATAAGGACAAGTTAATCTCAATAATAACCCAATAATTCGCATTAATGTCTACTTATTGACAATAATTTAAACCATCATGATGACTCTAAAAAAATCAATAAAACGATAAATACAGATTCCTTCGTTTATACATAATAAACGCACCAGGATATTTTTTTAATTGGAAGTTTCTTATTTAAAAACGGTGCGTTAGCGCAGCGTAACGCACCCTACATGATTACAAAGTTTCTAAATCAATTCCTTTTGCTTGTAATTTGGCTAATAATTCCTGATATTGCCCAATAGCTATTTCTTTTCCATTACGTTCTTGTTCAGCACGTTGATATTCCTGTTCAGCACGTTGATATTCTTGTTCAGCAACTTGATTAAGTTCCAAAGATGTGAGAAACTTTCTTCCGTCAGGATAATAAATTTCTAAATTATCAGGTGTAATTTGAAAACGTATTCCCAATCTTGGACTTACCCAACCATTAATATCTTCAACAACTGTAAAACTATCTTCCGCAAGTATAAATCCAGATAATTCTACAGTATCAGGATCATAAATATAATATTCTTCCACACCATAACGTTGATAAAAAAGCGATTTATTAATCATTTTGGGAGTACGATTTCCCGGTGATAAAATTTCAAAAACCACTTGGGGAGGAATATTATTTTCTTTCCATTGTTGATAAGAACCTCTATCTCCTTTTGGTCTACCAAACACCACCATAACATCAGGTGCTTGACAAGTTTTGACACTTCCCTCGATAGGATACCAAAGTAAATCTCCAGCAATAAATACATCATCTCGTGATGCAAATAATATTTCTAAATTTTCTTTAATTTTAACAATCCATTGATATTGTTTCGTATTATCTGCCATTGGTTGACCGTCGCTGTCAGGATAGATGATTTCTGGTGCGCTTGCTGGTGCTAATTGCTGTACCATAGTGGATATCTCCAATAGCGATAGATTCCTATACTGCATTAATTATAATTGGTATCTGGTAAAAAAGAATGTCTTGACATTTCAGGGAACGTCTCCACAAAAAAACGGTTATGTAATTTTCTCAAAATATCTAATACTTTTCACTTAATATATAAAATTAAAGCAAAAGACAAATCTAAACAGACTCCATGCGTATTTCTCTAAACTGGTTAAAAGAACTCGTAGAAATCAAACTCACCCCCGAAGAACTGGCGGAAACCTTGACAATGGCAGGGTTTGAAGTAGAAGATATAGAAGATCGTCGCACTTGGGCTAATGGTGTAGTGGTGGGAAAAGTCCTAGAACGTCAACCACACCCCAACGCAGACAAATTGAGCGTTTGTACAGTAGATATTGGCGCTGCTGAGACTGTAAATATCGTTTGCGGGGCTGGGAACGTCCGTGCAGATATCTATGTTCCCGTAGCCACCACAGGAACTTATTTACCCAACATTGATTTAAAAATCAAACCCGCAAAACTGCGTGGTGTTCCCTCCAACGGCATGATATGTTCTTTAAAAGAACTGGGTTTACCCACAGATATTGACGGTATTCATATCTTCCCTGAAGAAAATCTTGTTTTGGGTAGTGACGTGCGTCCCCTGTTGGGTTTAGAAGATGTAATTTTAGATGTCACCGCTACCGCTAACCGGGCTGACGCTTTATCTATGGTGGGTATAGCCAGAGAAGTAGCAGCTTTAACAGGTGGAAAATTATCAATTCCCCAAATTGCAGAAGTGGAAAATAGCAAAACTGCAAAACACCTCACTCTAAAAATTTCCGAAACCCAAGCTTGTCCCGCTTATATTGGGACTGTTGTTGAACAAATAAAAATTGCCCCTTCTCCTGAATGGTTACAACAGCGGTTACGGGCTGCGGGAGTCAGACCAATTAATAATGTTGTAGATATCACAAACTACGTTTTATTAGAAAGAGGACAACCGCTTCATGCTTTCGACAAAGAGCGTTTACAATCTGTAGGTGGAACAGAAAATTTAATCATTGGTGTGCGGTTTGCAGAAGCGGTCGAAACTTTAAAAACCTTAGATGGAAATAACCGCACTTTATCAACCCAAAACTTATTAATTACTGCTGGTAATCAAGCAGTGGCTTTAGCAGGTGTTATGGGTGGTGAAGAAACAGAAGTTCATGAAGGTACACAAAGTTTAGTTTTAGAAGCTGCATTATTTGATTCTGTCGCTATTCGACGTTCTTCTCGCAGTGTGGGGTTAAGAAGTGAGGCTTCTGGCAGATATGAAAGAGGCGTAAATCGCGCAGAATTAGAACTAGCTTGTAACCGCGCTTTATCCTTAATTAGTGAATTAGCAGCCGGGGTAATTGTTCAGCAAGAAATTTCTGATTTTCGTCCTGATGCTTCTACCTGGTCACATTCTATTAGCCTGCGTCTAGATAAAGTTAATGAAGTTCTAGGACCCATCGAATTAGGAGCGGAAACAGGAGAACTACAACCAGAAGATGTCGAAAAAATTCTCACCGCTTTAGGCTGTGAATTGGTAAAAACTAATGACCGAAATTGGATAGTAAAAGTACCTCCCTATCGTTACCGCGACTTAGAACGGGAAATTGATTTAATTGAAGAAATTGCCCGTTTATATGGTTATGATAAATTTTGTGATACCTTACCAGAAAAATCCGAAGCTGGTTATCTATCTTTCGATCAAGAATTAATTCGTAGGTTACGCAGTTATTTACGGGCTGAAGGTTTAACAGAATTAATTCATTATTCTTTGGTGAAACCAGGAGAAGATAAACAGATTGTTTTAAGTAACCCTTTATTTGCCGAATATTCAGCATTACGAACTGATTTAATTTCTGGTTTAATTGATGCTTTTCAATACAATATGGCACAGGGAAATGGAGCATTAAATGGTTTTGAAATCGGGCGCGTTTTTTGGCGCGAAGAAGATGGTTTAGAAGAAGCAGAAATGCTGGCTGGGATTATCGGTGGTGATATAACTTCCGGTAAATGGTCACGGGGTGGTAAGGAAGAACCATCAACTTGGTTTGAAGCCAAAGGCATTTTAGAAAGTGTCTTTAAACAACTGAAATTAGTGGTAGAATTTCAACCCGAAAATAGAGATTCCCGCTTACATCCTGGACGCACAGCTTCATTGTGGGTAAAAGGTAAGAGACTAGGGACATTCGGACAAGTTCACCCCCAATTACGCCGCGAGAAAGATTTACCAGAAGCGGTTTATGTGTTTCAATTAGATTTAGATGCCCTGTTGGATGCTTGGGATCATGATGATTTACAAGTTCCCAAATTCAGTTCCTATTCTACCTATCCAGCCAGTGATCGGGATTTGGCATTTTTTGCCCCCATAAAGGTGACAGTTTCTGAACTGGAAAAGGTGATTAATAAAGCTGGGAAGGGGTTATTAAATTCTGTGGAATTATTTGATGAATATCGCGGTGAAAATGTCCCCACAGGACAACGGAGTTTAGCCTTTCGTTTAGTTTATCGTGCAAGCGATCGCACTCTCACGGAAAATGAAATTGAACCAGTTCATGATCAAGTAAGAACAGCCTTAGTTGAGAAATTTGGTGTTAGTCTCAGAAGTTAATTAATAATTGATAATTGATAATTCACATTGTCAATTATCAATTAAATTGTATTTTTATCTGTTTCTACAAATCGCACACAAGGTTTGTTGACACGATAGTTGATTTTTAATTACTATTAATATCGTCTCATAGCCCTTTTAAAATTGCGGTGAAATCTTCTATTAACGCAAAATAAAACAGGCCATAGCAACGTAAGTTTGATCTGATTAGACAGAGTTTTATGATAAGTAGTCAACTTAAACCCATGCCAAAATCTCCAACCATAACCAATATAAACCATCAAATAAACAGGGATGCCAAAAATCAATAATTTAATCATGCCTACACCATTTTTACTTACGTATTTACTCCTATTAATTTATTTATCACATATTTATAATTTTGAATAATTTTTTTTGTATTTTTACCGAATAGTAAGTACCTGGACAGAATTAATTACATATTAGTTATTTACGAAACCTTTGCCAATTAAGGATTTCAGTCCAAATGTTTTTGTAATTAATTGTGTCTCATTACTTACTCTACTGAGCCGTATTTGTCATAACTCCTACAATCACATTATTCATAATCCACTACAGTTAATTAGTACACTGCGTCAGTTCTAAAAGCATAAAAGTTGACATTTTTATGTATTAAAAGTGTTAGAATGACAAGACTCAAAATGAAAAATCACCAAGTCTGATAAAATTTTCCCAAGATAGTCAAAAATTCAGATAAAGTTGCTGTATTCTACTAACAAATATCAATAACAAATAATTATGACAAAATACATTCTATGGGGAAGCTATTGCGAAGACGTTTTAAGCAAACGTGAACCCTACCGTCAAGCCCATTTAGCTGGATTAGCAAAACAGAAAGAATCTGGAATTTTGATTACCATTGGACCGACAAAAGATGTAACTCAAGTTTTTGCCATTTATGAAGCCCAAGACGAAAACACCGTTCGTCAATTAGTAGAATCAGATCCCTATTGGCAAAACGGCATTTGGACAGAGTATTTTATTAAAGAATGGATTCAGGCTTTTTAATCAATCATTATTCTTAAGAATGGCATAAAAGGATTTTTAATACAGAAAATTAATTATCCTTTTAGTGCCTTTTGAAAATTGCGACGATAGGATGGATTAGCTAAAAATAAAGCAGGCCATAGCACAGCCAAACCAACACGATTAAATAAAGTTTGATTAAAATTAGTTCTGCCAAATCCAGTTGAAAATTTCCACACACCACCGATATAAACCACAATCATGCCAAAAATAAGTAAATTCATGATAACTATCAACTCCCTTAATTACTGATCTTGGATTAAGTAGGTGAACAGAAAAAAACCGTAGACGCGAAGCGGCTTCTCGAAGAGTAATATGTAACGACAAGTAAAATATCCCAAAACCTCGTCTGAAGTTCCCTGTTCCGGTGTTCCGGTGTTCCCTTGTCATAACGACAATTTTTAATGCCCACCTACTTATATTAATTTTGAATTATTTTAACAGATATTTCTTGCGGAAGTTCCTTAAATCTTAACATCTGTATGAGACTAAAGGAAGAAAAACATCATGATTTTAGTTAAATTCAGGAGGACTTATGCGTGCAGTCTTAATGGCAGGTGGTTCAGGAACGCGGTTACGTCCTTTGACTTGCGACTTACCCAAACCAATGGTTCCTATCTTAAATCGTCCCATTGCTGAACACATTATCAATCTCCTCAAAAGACATCAGATTTATGAAGTTATTGCCACATTACATTATTTACCAGATGTCCTCCGTGATTACTTCCAAGATGGCGGTGATTTTGGCATACAAATGACCTATGCGGTTGAAGAAGATCAACCATTGGGAACAGCAGGTTGTGTTAAAAATATCGCTGAACTGTTAGATGAAACTTTTTTAGTTATTAGCGGTGATAGTATCACAGATTTTGATCTGACTGCGGCTATTGAATTTCATAAACAAAAACAATCAAAAGCTACTTTAATTTTAACCCGTGTACCTAACCCTATTGAATTTGGGGTAGTAATTACGGATAAAGAAGGACGCATTAACAGATTTTTAGAAAAACCTTCCACCAGTGAAATTTTTTCTGATACCGTCAACACTGGTACTTATATTTTAGAGCCAGAAGTTTTAGACTATTTACCAGAACATACTGAATGCGACTTTTCTAAAGATTTATTTCCCTTATTACTAGATAAAAACGAGCCAATTTATGGTTATGTTGCCGAGGGATATTGGTGTGATGTGGGTCACTTGGATGCTTACAGAGAAGCCCAGTATGATGGCTTAGAAAGGAAAGTCAAGCTAGAGGTGGCTTATCCAGAAATTGCTCCCGGTTTATGGGTAGGACAAAATACTTATATTGATCCTACAGCCAGGATTGAAAGCCCAGCAGTAATTGGTAGCAATTGCCGAATTGGGGCGCGGGTAGAAATTGAAGATGGAACGGTGATTGGTGATAATGTGACAATTGGCGCAGATGCTCATTTGAAGCGGCCAATTATTTGGAATGGAGCAATTATTGGGGAAGAAGCCCATTTATCAGCTTGCGTAATTGCTCGTGGGACTCGTGTAGATAGACGCGCTCATGTCTTAGAAGCGGCTGTAGTCGGTTCTCTGTCTACAGTAGGAGAAGAAGCGCAAATTAGCCCTGGTGTGCGGGTGTGGCCGAGTAAAAAAATTGAGTCTGGTGCTGTTCTCAATATTAATCTGATTTGGGGGAATACCGCCCAACGGAATTTATTTGGACAGCGGGGAGTACAAGGATTAGCTAATATTGATATTACCCCAGAGTTTGCGGTGAAGTTGGGGGCAGCTTATGGTTCAACCTTGAAACCTGGTTCAATGGTGACAGTTTCCCGTGATCAACGCAATGTTTCCCGGATGGTAACACGGTCTTTAATTGCCGGTTTAATGTCCGTGGGTGTGGATGTGCAAAACTTAGATACTACAGCTATTCCCATCGCTCGAACTGTGATCCCCACAATGTCAGTAGCTGGGGGTATTCATGTCCGCGTTCATCCAGAACGCCGCGATTATATCTTAATTGAATTTATGGATGTTAAGGGAATTAATATCTCTAAAGCCCAAGAAAAGAAGATTGAGGGGGCATATTTTAAAGAAGATATGCGGCGTTCTCAAAGTCATGAAATTGGTGATGTTGTATATTCTAGTCAATTAATGGATTGCTATGGCAAGGCTTTTGAAAAGTTATTGAATGTGGACACTCTGCGTAATAGTCGGGCAAAAGTGGTGATTGACTATGTTTACGCTGTATCTGGGGCAATTTTACCGCAAATGCTGGATAAATTTGGGGCTGATGCGGTAGTATTAAATGCTAGTTTGAATAAAACGGCAATTTCTAACGCTGATAGGGAAGGACTGCTAACTCAATTAGGCCACGTGGTGGAAGCGGTAAATGCTAATTTTGGTGTCCAAGTATCGGCTAATGGGGAACAACTGATTTTAGTTGATGAATCGGGTTTTTCGATTCGCGGGGAAATGCTGACAGCATTGATGGTGGATATGATGTTAACTGCTAATCCTAGAAGTTCGGTAGTTGTCCCGGTTCATGCTTCTAGTGCGGTGGAATTAGTCGCTCATCGTCATGATGGTAAGGTAATTCGTACTAAAGCTAATCCCACGGCTTTAATGGAAGCTTGTCAGAAAAATCCCAATGTGGTTTTGGGTGGTAGTGGTGAAACTGGGTTCATTTTCCCCCAACTACATCCAGGTTTTGATTCTATGTTTTGTATTGCCAAGCTAATTGAAATGTTAACCATTCAAGAGCGATCGCTGGCAACCGTGCGATCGGAATTACCCCGTGTTATTCATCGCACCTATACTGTCCGCTGTCCTTGGACTGCTAAGGGGGCGCTCATGCGGTATTTAGTAGAAACTCATCCCGCTCAAAATTTGGAATTAATTGATGGTGTGAAAATCCGTCAACCCTATGATGATAATTGGCTGTTGGTTTTACCAGATGCTAGTGAGCCTTTAGTTCATCTTTATGTTAACAGTAGTGATCGGGATTGGGTAGATGAAACTCTCAAAGACTACCGCGCCCGTGTTCAGTATTTTGTAGAACGCGAACAGGAAAATTACCGATTAGATATGTAGCAAAATACCAAAAAATAAATTATCCAATCTTGTGGGATGGGCATACTATGGCTAACGCCACTCTACGCTAACGACAAGCTCAGTACAAGTCTTGCCCGTCCTTTATTATGAGCAAGTAAGATGCCGATAACCAGGAAAAATCATCTGCGTTTATCCGCGTTCATCTGCGTTCAATAATTTCTCAGAATCAGGATATCCACCGATTTAAGGATGTACAGGATGATGAAATAAAAGTCTTTTAAAATATTGAGTTTAGATTGAGTCCAAATCACTCAAACCAACTTTCTCAGGTGGATGTAAATTTGCAGCAAATAACAAACGACGTAGATTAACAACACCAGCACGATTCAAACGCAAAGATTCAACCGTTACCCGTCCAGAAGGTATTTTACCAATAACCTGAGTAAAATCATTATTTCAATTAAAATGATCACTCCAAGCTTGCTGACGAGGATTAAATAATGCTATTTTTTCCTGAGTTTCTAAATCAATTGCCTCTGTTTTGGTATGTTTATGAGCATTACATCCAAAGCAACTCCAAGCGAGATTTTCTAAACCATTTTCACCACCTGCTTTTCGAGGTTTTATGTGTTCAACTGTAAAACTTTGTGTTGCAAATTTTTCAGAACAACGACAATACTCACAGTAATCACAACTACGAGCAGCAACAGCACGTCTAATTGATTCCGTAACTCGATCTGACATCAGGTTAAATTAATACCTGTAGGTGAAAACTGATTAATCAGCACGTTTAAATCAACTTGTCGAACTTGAGCTAATTGAATCAATGCCTGTACGCGTTTAGCATCTTCTTGTTCAATCCTATCAATATAGGTTAGCAATTCTTGATACTCTATCTCTGTAATTTTTTCATTTTCGTTTTGTTTCCGTAAATAAGATAATCTATTTTGTTGTTCAGAAGATAACCGATGTTGAATTATTTGTAATAAAGCAACTTCGCTCATAGAATAATTTTGCGTTTGTGATAGCTGTAAAAACTCATGAGAAAGAACTTCTAAAAATTCAACTGCTTTAATTAATGACTCTCCTGGTAATTGTTCCAGTAGTTCAATTGCTCTTTGACGAATTTCCGTAGTTACAGTCTCTGCATTTAATCTCATAAAATTGTAGTTTTCCGTAGTCAAACGTAGCTATATCCGTCACTACAATGAACCTTAGTAATATCTTTCATTGTTGAAAATTCAACTCTAAAACCATTGATAACAATCTCACATCCGTTTTTTGTGGGAGTTTTAACACGACTTACATACCTTCTGTGAGGTTTTTAATATTCTCTGTAAAGGCAAGACCAGGAAGACAAGGAGGGATAGTAGACAAGGAGGATTTTATCCATAAAATACCCAATTTATGGTTTGTTTTATGACCAATCATCCATTTCTTGTCCGGTTTTCCTCCCTTG
>JANMEE010000318.1:0-9100 GCA_031376645.1 Dolichospermum sp. OTE_75_concoct_329_sub
AAACCTGCGGGCTTATGACTTCGTTTCCCAAGAATTACGGGCAGCAGAAGACCCAGAGTTTGAAACTTTCTATACCAAAAATATTTTGCTGAACGAGGGTATCCGCGCTTGGATGGCTCCTCAAGATCAACCCCACGAACAATTCGTATTCCCTGAAGAAGTGCTACCTCGCGGTAACGCTCTCTAATTGAAGAACAAAGGAGTTAGGGAAGTTGAGAAGTTACAGAAGTTACAGAAAAATTTGATAAAATCCTACTGAACTACTGAATTTTGAACAACTTAACTCCTTTTGCAATTTTGTGTGTTATGGTGATCTCAGGTTACAAACCCAAAGCATTTTGCTTTGCCCCTTTTGAAATTAAAGCCGTTTAGGCAATTAGGAGGTGATGCCCATGATAGAAAGTAGTATAACCATGGGTCATCAAGTTGCAGTTAGCCGGCTGTGTGCCGGGGCTGTTCTCTAAAAGTTAGCTTTAGTTCTCTTGAGATACTAAGTTAGCTCAACTAACTAGGCTTAACATCGGAGTTCCTTCCGGCAGTCTGGTTGCAACTTGAAGACCCGCTAGACCGCCCTGACTTAGATTATCTGATCTAAATCAGGGCGGATAGTCTTTATAGGTGGTTTTTGGTTTGAACCAGTACAGAACCGAGTAAATAAACTAACTATTTAAAAGGTCTAAAAAGCTTGTTTGATATAATTTTTTAATTTTGTTCTGCGGTACTAAGTAGTTATTTTTAATGATCTACATTCACCAATATTTAGATATCTATTGACAACGATTAGCTAAGGAACGCGAATTTAATAACCTGCAATTCTGAGTTAACGTGGAATAGTGCGTTACGCTGTCGCTAACACACCCTACTTTTGCA
The DNA here is from genome assembly GCA_031376645.1 of Dolichospermum sp. OTE_75_concoct_329_sub. Classification (GTDB taxonomy): domain Bacteria; phylum Cyanobacteriota; class Cyanobacteriia; order Cyanobacteriales; family Nostocaceae; genus Dolichospermum. The sequence goes on from JANMEE010000318.1 coordinate 871, forward strand.
CTTTATTTAATTCACATTCCTAAGTAAACCATTGTCGTGGAACATTTATTAACAATCAAGCATCATTAATAGTTGTCAGGTTTTTAGAATAATAATTAATCTAGAAGGGTTTTGATTGAAAGCATATTTCAAAACTTAAACTTGTCTAAATGCTTCGGTGCCTAAGCTTATTTGCTAATTTTTAGCATGAGAACAGTTTGATTTTAGTGTAAAAAAGTTAATTCTACTTTGCGTAACTGTAAACATAATACCAGAAGAATTGATATTTACTTAATCAAAAAATCTGATGTTGATAATTAGAAAAAACTATAATATAATCAAAGGATATGATTAAAAGTTTTTGCATAAGTTAATTGCATCGAAGTTTAACGATAAATTAATCAATTGTTAGCCTTGTGAGAGCTATGATTGTGCTATTGATGGCAGTCATGCCTATCCCACAGGTTTCAACAAGACTTCGCATTTGTAAACAGTTAGCTACAGCGAACTCAAGTTATCCATATAATGGTGTGAGGAGAAAAGGAAAAATGTCTAATATCTTGTGGAAATCCCTGGTGGTTAGCCCCGCAGTTTTGGCAGCAGCATTGCTAGTATCTTCAACAGCAATTGCCGCGACCAGTACCACCAAAGAAGTATCATCAATTGAAACTTCCTCTGCAACAGAAGTTTCCCAAAAGCCAGAATTATTGGCAACAGAAACCAAAGAAGCCCAAATTTTAGCTCAAGTTAACCGCTACAGCAACGAAAACATTACTTCTGCGTCTCAGGTAACATCAGTTTCTCAATTCTCTGATGTTCAACCTACAGATTGGGCATTCCAAGCTTTGCAGTCTTTGGTGGAGCGATACGGTTGTATTGCTGGTTATCCCAATGGCACCTATCGCGGTAATCGAGCTTTAAGCCGTTACGAATTTGCGGCTGGTTTAAATTCTTGTTTAGATCGTGTAAACGAATTGATTGCCACAGCAACGGCTGATATGGTGACAAAACAAGATTTAGCAACTTTACAGCGCTTGCAAGAAGAGTTTTCTGCTGAATTGGCAACCTTACGTGGTCGTGTAGATGCCTTGGAAGGACGGACTGCTGAATTAGAAGCACATCAATTCTCTACTACCACTAAGTTAAAAGGTGAAGCTATTTTTGCGGTCAGCGATACTTTTGGTAATCAAACAGGTAAAGCTAACCGGGCAGTTTTCCAAGACAGAGTCCGTTTAGGCTTGGAAACCAGCTTTACAGGTAGAGATGTGTTAACAACCCGTCTGGCTGCTGGTAATGCCACAGGCTTTGATTTGCGAGACAATGCTAATGGTGCTATTAATCCTGCTAATGCTAGTGGAATACGTAGTAATGCAGTCGGAAAACAAACCTTTGAAGTTGGTGCAACTAGCCCGGCTAACAGCGTAAAAATTGACAAATTAACCTATGAAGCACCTATTGGACCAGCAAGGGTTTATCTTTTAGCTAGTGGTGGGCAACATAGCGATTATGCGGCTGTTAACAATCCTTACTTCTTTGATAAAACAGATGGTGGTAAAGGGGCTTTAAGTACCTTTGCAGCTGAAAACCCTATCTACCGGATTGGTGGTGGTTCTGGGATTGCATTGAATGTACCTTTTGGCAAACCTGGTGATAGTTTCTTGAAGCCCAGTTCCATCACATTAGGTTACTTAGCTTCCAATAACTCAGTCTCAAATGCTGCTAATCCTGCCCCCGGTAATGGCTTGTTTGATGGTAATTATGCAGCATTAGGTCAATTGAATTTTAATGTTGGTAATCGCGTTGCTTTGGCTGCTACTTATGTGCATGGTTATCAAAAGGCGGGTAGCACCTTATTTGATTCAGGACTTGATGGTGGTGCTTTGGTAGGTACTGCCCAAGCAAATACCTTGGGTGTTAATAGTGTGACTAATGCTACTAGTGCCTCTTCCAGTAACTCCTACGGTATTTCCGCAGCTATCAAACCCAGTGATAAACTGTCTTTAAGTGGTTTCGTTTCCTATCATGATGTTACAGGCTTCGGTGCTAATGATGATAAAGAAGCTTGGAGCTATGGTCTTGGTTTAGCTTTACCTGATTTTGGTAAAAAAGGTAACGTTTTGGGTATCTTTGGTGGCGCTCAACCTTACTCAATAGCGGGAACTACTAGAGAGACTCCATACCAAGTTGAAGGCTTCTACAAGTATCGCGTTTCAGAAAATATCTCTGTAACTCCTGGAGTTATTTGGGTTACATCTCCTGGACAAGCTACTAACAGTAATGATGCCTTTATCGGTACACTGAGAACAACTTTCAGCTTCTAGATGATTCTTCCTTGTTTCTAAGTTTTGACTGGGCGTATACAATACGCCCCTACTTAAAAATAAAGTTTGTTGATAAGTTTTAACTTTATTAGACCCTGCCATGAGGCGGGTTTTTTTTGTAGAGAGAAAAAACCCCAGTTCAGAACCGGAGTATACTGGAAAAGTGAATTTAAAATTAAATCAGCGGTTAGAAACAGCTTCTACACAGGCAATGCAAATCGTTGATTTCTGATTAGTCAACTGAAAATTTAATGGGCGGTTAAAAACCGCGTCTACACAGGCAAAACCCACCTGCGTGGGTTTCAAATCGTTGATTTCTGATTAGTCCGCGCAGGCAGATTTTGTTTGTATAGCTGCGATTTATAATCGCCAAGGCTTCTTTAACCTTTATTATGGATACTACTTGTGGAACTATCTTGTAAATCTGAATACGCAATTTTGGCGTTATTAGAGATGGCTACTCATTATGAAAACGGTGAACCGATGCAAATTCGACAAATCGCTACGCAACAAAAAATACCTGATCGCTATTTAGAACAACTATTAGCAACTATGCGGCGTGGGGGTATAGTTAAAAGTCAAAGGGGTTCAAAAGGGGGCTATTTATTGGCACGAGAACCTCGGAAAATTAGTATCTTTGAGATTTTAGAATGTTTAGAGGGTTTAGATGTGCAGACTGGTGAGCAAAATACTAACCTCACAAGTTTAGATAATTCTGTGGTGTCGGAAATTTGGCAAGAAGCACGTCAAGCGGCAAATTCAGTTTTACAAAATTATTCCCTTCAGGATCTCTGTGAAAAACGGGATTCCCGGCGGCAGTTGGATATAATGTACTACATTTAAGAACAGAAAAATTTATGATGCGGATTGTTGAAAATATTACGGAGTTGGTGGGACGGACACCCTTAGTCAGATTAAACCGGATTCCTCAAGAATTAGGTTGTGTGGCACAAATTTTGGTGAAGTTGGAAAGTATGAATCCCTCCTCATCGGTTAAAGACCGCATTGGGGTAAGTATGATTACTACGGCCGAGAATGAAGGACTAATTGCACCTGGGAAGACGATTCTGGTAGAACCAACTTCGGGTAATACGGGAATTGCTTTGGCAATGGCGGCGGCAGCTAAGGGGTATCAATTAATTTTAACTATGCCGGAAACGATGAGCGCGGAACGTCGGGCGATGTTAAGGGCTTATGGGGCAGAATTGGAACTCACGCCAGGAATTGAGGGGATGAGTGGGGCAATTCGGCGGGCGCAAGCTATAGTGGATAGAACACCTTATGCCTATATGTTGCAACAGTTCCGGAATCCGGCTAATGCCCAAATTCATCGGGAAACTACGGCTGAGGAGATTTGGGAAGATACGGATGGCCAGGTAGATATGATTGTGGCAGGAGTAGGAACAGGGGGGACGATTACTGGGGTGGCGGAAGTGCTAAAGGCACGGAAACCGAGTTTTCAAGCGATCGCTGTTGAACCAGCTAATAGCCCGATATTATCGGGGGGTAAACCAGGACCGCACAAAATTCAAGGGATTGGAGCGGGTTTTATTCCCCAAGTCCTAAAGGTAGAATTGATTGATGAAGTAATTACGGTTACTGATGAAGAGGCGATCGCCTTTGGTCGCAAATTAGCCAGGGAGGAAGGGCTACTATCGGGAATTTCCAGCGGTGCTGCCCTGTGTGCGGCGGTGCGTGTCGCCCAACGGACTGAAAACCGCGATCGCTTAATTGTGATGATTCAGCCTAGTTTCGGTGAGAGATATTTAAGTACACCTTTATTCCAAGACCTAGAAGCGAAAACAGTAACTAGCACCAGTTAACAATCTATTCGATTCATGTCCCATTCTAACCATTACGACACCCTAAAAATTACTACCCATGCTACCCAAGCGGAGATTAAACAAGCTTATCGTCGCTTGGTGAAAATTTTTCATCCTGATAGTAATCAAAAAATCACAGATAATGAGCAAATTATTCGTGTTAATGCTGCTTATGAAGTTTTAAGTGACAGTAAAAGTCGCCTCAATTATGATGAAAAACTTCGTCATAGTCAGCAACAATTCCATCATGTTCGCCAAAAACGCGCAGAATCTGCTCAACAAGATTACAAAGCGACTAGAAAAACTAGAAAAGATGTTGATGAAAACGTTGAGGAATGGTTACGTTTAGTTTATAAACCAGTAAATCGGATACTTTGTACAATTCTCAATTCTTTAGAATCACAAATTGAAGAACTAGCCGCAGATCCTTTTGATGATGATCTTTTAAACGAATTTCAAGATTATTTAGAGTCCTGTCGAGAAGACTTGAAGGAAGCACAAATTAGGTTTCGTTCTTTGCCCAATCCTGTTAGTTTTGCCCCCGCAGCAGCGCATATATACTATTGTATGAGTCAAGTGGGAGACGGAATAGAAGAGTTGGCGTACTTCCCATTAAGCTATGATGATCGCTATTTGCACACAGGCCAAGAATTATTTCGAATAGCTAAAAGACTGTATCGTGAAGCGCAAGAGTCGGTTCGTTGATGAGATTATTTCCAGTTTCGCTCGAGAGTCCTGATATTAACCAATTGGATGACATCCTGGTTTAACTGCATGAATAAATTCACTACCGGCTAATGGTCTTCCCCTTTTATAAGCGGCTTCTTGTGGTTGTCCCCAACCTAATTGCAAAATAATTTCTAAAAAATTTGGGTTTTCCCATTTTAATAAAGTTGCCCATTCTGTTCTTTGGGTAATTCTCTCAACATCTACTTTGATAACTTTTTGATGTTGTTTACCATTACTAAAACTTAAATATAAATCCATTTCTGTTGTCACCAAATACCAAAAATTTAAAATTGCATCTTTCGTAGATTTTAAGATTTCTAAATCACTTTCTAAAGCGATTAATTCAGCATCAATTTCTGGATAATGCAGATTTTTACCTTTAACAGTCATATCTTTCCAGATGATTCCAGAAACTTGATTTTCTCGTTGATATTCATGAATGGAGGCTTTAAAATCTTGGTAAGCAGTGAATCTTTGGAATCCGTCGGTTCTGACAAACGGATCTATAACGGGATTAATAGCAACAGTTATATCTAACTTTAACCGTTCCCCTTTTAAGCAAGCTTGGCGTTCGGTTGCCAAAATCTGAATTAACTCTTGAGTATTGTAAATATTAGTCATTAGTCAATGGTCATTAGTAATTAGTTATGAAACATCAAGATTATTGATGGAATATTTTAATTATTATCTATTGATAGAAATAGAAATGCGGTATCAGAACCAACTATCTGTACTATTTTTTATCTCATAAAACCAAAATAGATGCAGATTAATAAATGTGGACGTTACTCTATTTTACCTTTAGAAGTAGAATTAGGATTATGGTCAGCCCTTTCAGGGAAGTCAAAAGTCAAAAATAAGAACCCCATAAATAAATTTAGGGGCTTACAGCGGTTTTCGCTTTTATGAGGTACATCTTAGCCCCCTCATCGCTTGCGGGGAGGGGGTTGGGGGTGGGGTTCTTGTACCTCATAACACAAAGGAAGTGTTGTATACCTTTTTCTTTCTGATCAAAAAAAAGCCCAGTCAGGGCGGAACACTTACGAATAATGAGTATAAATTCAGACACAACAAGGGCGGTGATATTTTATGAAATTTATTCTTCAATTATTTGATAATCCCTTTTGGGCATTAGTACGGAAAGAAATTAATCAGATTTTGCGAAATAAACAATTAATTGTTTTGTTGATTGTTCCCCCAACAGTCCAATTATTACTTTATGGATTTGCACTTAATCCTGATGTCCATAATTTAAAATTGGGTGTAATTGATTATGCTCATGTTGCTGATAGTCGAGAATTAATTTCAGCCATGACTTCCAATCGAATTTTTACTCTAGAATCTGTCCCAACTAGTGAAAAAGATTTAAGTCAAAAAGTAGAAGATGGAAAGTTAGACGTAGGGGTGATAATTCCGCCGGATTTTCCGCGTAAATTGGCGCAAAAAACTGCAGAAATTCAAGTTTTTATTGATGCGGTAAATGCCAATACAGCAGGGATTGCTGCTAACTATATGAATCAAATTGTTCAACAATATAATCTGAGCTTGGAAGCAGGGAAACGGAGTCCTCCTGTATCACCGCAAGTAGTATTTCTTTATAATCCTGGACTTACGAGCAGTTGGTTTTTTGTACCCGGAGTCATGGGTTTAGTTTTAACATTAATTGGGACATTAGTTTCTGCTGTCACCGTTGTCCGCGAGAAAGATACAGGAACTTTGGAACAATTGTTAATGACTCCAGCCGCGAATTGGCAAATATTGTTATCAAAAATTGTCCCTTTAGTATTTTTGTTAATGGGAGATGTAATGTTAGCTTTAACTTTGGGAACTGTGGTATTTAATTTGCCATTTCGTGGTAGTTTTTTACTATTTATTTCCTTATCAAGTATGTATGTATTTGTGGGAATTAGTTTAGGAATTATGTTAGCGACTGTTTGCCGTTCTCAACAGCAAGTATTACTCACATCTTTTTTTATTAATTTACCAATTGTGCAGACATCAGGGGCGATTTCTCCTATTGAAGCTATGCCTCCTTTCTTTCAAATTCTATCTTTATTAAATCCTCTCCGTCATTACATCACAATTGTGAGAGGTATTTTACTCAAAGGAGTTGGTTTAGATGTCTTGTGGATTCATGTTTTAGCATTACTCGGTTTTGCTGTGGTGTTGTTGAGTATTAGTGTGAGTAAGTTTCGCAATCAGTTGAGTTAGGTAGACGGGTATTTAGCAACTCTCAGATTTGTTAAGAATTGTAAACTTTTCTCGCAGGAATGGTTTCAATGTCATGAAACCTGAAAATGAGAATTGCCCGGGAGATTTTTTAAATTTTTATTTTTGCATTAATTATGAGCAACGAAACCTTACAAGCAAGTCGGGAATGGTGGTCACAAAGATGGTTGGATTTACTAGATTCTTACCGATTTAAAAAGCGATTAGAACGGGCAAGAAATTATTCTCGACAAGGAAATGTTCTGAGTATTAAATTTAAAGCTGCCAAAGTATTAGCGAGAGTCCAAGGGAGTGAAGTGGAACCTTATAAAGTTTCTCTATCTCTTGATGCTTTTAGTGAGGAAGAATGGAGTTATGTGGTGGAAACAATGTCCCAAAAGGCACTGTTTGCTGCTAAGTTACTAGCGGGAGAAATGCCACAAAATATTGAAGAAGTTTTTATCAGTAACGGTTTATCATTATTTCCGTTTACTCTGGGTGATGTTCACAGTAAATGTTCTTGTCCTGATAAAGTAGTTCCTTGTAAACATATAGGTGCAGTATATTATCAATTAGGCGATCGCTTTAGTGAAGACCCTTTTGTATTATTTCAATTACGGGGACGGACAAAAGAGCAAATTATCAGCGATTTACGTCAATTACGCAGCACCAAAAATGTCGAGACAATTCAGGAAACAGTGGAAATTGCCCAAGAAGTTTCCGAATATCAATATCCTCTTAAACTAGATAATTTTTGGCAATATGCAGAACCTTTAGAATCTTCTTTAGTGGTAATTTCCCCTGCTGTAAGTGAAACAGTTTTAGATACATTAGGAACAATTCCTTTAGCAAAAGATGAAGAAAATACAGCTAATTCACCTGCTGGTGATTTGGTAATGAAATATTTGCAAACAATTTATAAAGATGTGAGTCAAAAAGCATTTTTAGCAGCAATGAATGTAGGAGGATGAATATTTTTCCTATTTTCATAAAACCTCGCGGTATGCGGGAAACTCAGTGGCTTTAGCTCTGAGAGGGAAGCGACACGAGTGAATTTATTCACTGTAGTATTTAAATGCTGATTTTTGAATGGATATAATCCCGGGAACCAGCAAACCCGTTCAAGTCCCCTCGCCCAACTAATCCAAAATGTCTTGTCTTTAACCAACG
>JANMEE010000018.1:0-13347 GCA_031376645.1 Dolichospermum sp. OTE_75_concoct_329_sub
TCTAAATATTGACCTGTGGAACTGTAGCGATTAGCTGTACCAGAAAATCCTTCCGTACCTGCGGAGGTTGATAAGGTCATCTCACGTCCAGTATCACCTATGGAGTAATCAACAATTAGTAAATCATCTCCTGCTCCCCCAGTTACAGTATCTTGTCCTAGTAAGGGACTAATAACATCATCTAAAGATGTTCCGGTAATAGTGTCATTCCCCTTAGTTCCCGTAAAATTCTGCTGTTCTACCTGAATAATTTGCCCATTTACCGTAATATTTGCATGATCATTCTCAGCTTTCAAAGCCTGTAAGGTTGCGTTGTTCAGACTGTAACCCTGGACTAACTCAGCAAAAATTGCTCCTTCATCTCCAGCGCTATCCGTTTGGTTAATTTGAGCATCTACAAAATGCCCAATTTCTTCTAATAGCGTACCAACCAAGTTTTCTGGTGTGGCAGTTGCGACATAATTAGCTGATAGATAAATCTTATTAGTGCTAGTAGCATAAGCCCCATTTACACCACCAAGAATACTACTATCAAGAATCTCAAATTGGGGAAGTTGACTAAAATCACCAGCTTGCCACTGTAAATGCAGAATTTCCGCAACACTACGGATATATCCTGTACTAAAAGCAGTATCAAAAACCTGCCAGAAGTTGTTTGCTCTAGAAAACGCGCTCAGTTTGTTATATGTCAGCGTCAGGGCAGAGTTTAGTAAAGTATTCATGGAATAGAGCTTGTATAGATTTTACACATCTTAACCCTATTTCATTTTTACAAGCAACGAGTATATTTTGGTGGATAGCTATATTTATTATACTTAAAGCTTACGCATTGATAAAAAAATATCAAATATATATAGCTGTAAAAACCATATTTATCGTAGGTGTCAACTTAACGTAAAACCTACATCCCGCAAGGAAATCAAGTTCCTTGCTAATAGCCAAAGCTTGCACTGAGCTTGTCGATAGCGTAAGCGTGGCGTAAGCGTGGCGTAAGCCATAGTGTTGTCTTTTGATGCAATACTGTAGCCAATTTACGAGGGTGACTTGATAATGCTTTAACCACGAATGCCCATTCCTTTGAGGCTTGGTAAAAATAATATAGCGGTTATCGTTCGGATGCAATACAATCGAGGGCGGGGAAACCCCGCCCCTACAGGTTTTGAAATTTAATCACTGTATCTCATTCAAGTGCATACCACTACAAGTCTTAAAAATTCCTTCCAGGTTTCCTACAAGGATTTTTTAATATATTAACCGTAGGATAAGGAGTAGAAACAGCTTGATAATTTCTACCCATAACTATCCTTATGTTACTGTTTGTCCAAGTCTTCAATAAGTTGATCAACAAAATCCCTCAACCGTTGCTGCCAGTTAGGGACGGTTTTAATTTTTTCCCTGACTCCAGGTAAAACCTTAAATTGCAAGGGTGATTTATCGTAGGCTACTTTATTTTGTGGTTTAAATTTAATCCGAGGCATTGCCAAATCCTAATATGTCTAATATACCAGATATCATAACACAACATTGAAGGTCGAATCAATGCTTTTATAATTCAAAACTGCACTAATTCCAAATAACCGACAGATTACAGCTTTTCGCAAGGCTTCTGGAGTCGCTAGACACGCTTACAACTGGGCAAATGCTCAAATCATAGATATTTTAGCTACTCGCAAAGAAGGCGAAAAACTTAAATTACCATCAGCGATTGACTTGCATAAAAAGTTAGTCGCCGAGGTTAAATCTGAACACGCTTGGTATTACGAAGTTAACAAAAATGTCCCACAAAAGGCGTTAACTGACTTACGCCAAGCATGGGGAATCCAGAAATTATTTATGTTCCATAAGACAATCTGGATTCCCGCTTTTGCGGGAATGACATTGAAAATGGTTTGTGGAAATTTTCACGCTTACTATGGGATAGCGTTCGCGAGAGCGTCCCGGAGGGAACTAGCGCTGCTGCAAGCAGTTCATGTTTTTTGTGGAATTCTCTAACAGAAATTTCACTAAGTTTAAACATTTCATTCTCGCATGAGATAATCGTAAAATAGAAAAAAAGCCCGGAGGTAGAAGTACGGTTTACGCACGGCCCTTAGCTCGATTAATCGAGCAATTGCAACGGCTCCCTGGAGTTGGTCCCAAAAGCGCCCAACGATTAGCTTTGCACATCTTAAAAAGACCAGAAGCAGAAGTAGAAGCCTTAGCTCAAGCACTTGTTGACGCGAAAAAACAGGTAGGTTTGTGTCAAGTTTGCTTTCACCTTTCCTCAGATCCAGTATGTGAAATTTGTCGTCACCCTCAGCGAGATAATACAACTATTTGCGTAGTTGCAGATTCTCGTGATGTGATTGCTTTAGAAAAAACCCGTGAATATAAAGGTAAATATCATGTTTTATGCGGCGTAATTTCCCCAATGGATGGTATCGGACCTGAACAGCTAACTATTCAAGCTTTAGTGAGACGGGTAAGCGAACAAAAGCCCCAAGAAGTGATTTTAGCCATTAGTCCCAGTATCGAAGGAGAAACCACAACATTATATATAGGTCAATTACTAAAACCATTTACAAAAGTAACCCGCATTGCCTTTGGTTTGCCCGTAGGTGGTGATTTAGAATATGCTGATGAACTCACCTTAGCGAGAGCATTAGAAGGACGGAGAGAGCTAGATTAGGGGAATTTAGAATGAAGAATGAAGAATGAAGAATGAATTTTGAGCCTTACTATACTATTTTTAATGATTGGATAAAAAATAGAAAATAAAATCTTAAATTAAACATTAAAAAAAGCTTGCTTTCTCCGCCTTTGCGGGAAACAAAAATAGATTTCGTCAACTTTTTAAGCTGTTACCAAAATGTTTTTTACCCATTCCCTAGAAAGTCAACTCCAACAGTTGAATAATACCATTAATATGCAACCAAATTATATTAATGCTTATGTTCAGCGAGGTATGGTGTATTTTAAATTAGGAAAAATTGAAGAATCAATTCAAGATTTCGATCACGCAGAAAAATTAGATATTCAAATTACTCCTTATCTCTGGCAACGAGGGTTAGCCTACTATTATAGAGAACAATTTGCGCAAGGCGCAAAACAATTTGAAACCGATTTAAATGTTAATACTCAAGATGTAGAAGAAACAGTGTGGCGATATCTTTGTATTGCTAGATTATCAGGTGTTACAGACGCACGTAATTCTCTATTACCTGTGAAAAATGATCCTCGAAAAATCATGGCAACTATATATGATTTATTTGCAGGTAATTGTAGCCAAGAGGATGTTTTAAATGTGGGAAAATTGACAGGATTAAAAGGTAAATTTTACAGTCACCTTTATTTAGGCTTATATTATGAAGTTGAGAATAATTGGCAATTAGCGCAGGAATATATAGTTAAAGCTGCTAACGAGTACAAAATTGATGATTATATGTGGTATTTATCCGTAGTCCATAAAAATCTCCGAGCATGGACATAAGAATAGAGGAATCATAAAAAGTGTCCGAGGATACTGAAAATCATTGCTTTGTCTTTGGTATTGGGGATTCTGCGGGAGGAGTACGTACACTAGAACAAAAAATACGTTATTAAAAATACGTAACTTTTCACTTAATAAATACAAATGTTCTAATATTTCCCCTTGTTTACCAGCACTATTGATCACAAACTCCATTGAGAAAAAATTCATCCCTAAGATTCTTTGCTCTGGTCTTTATCAGTTGCTACATACAGTCCTAAACTGTAGATGAGAGTTGAAAGGCAGTTGGGAGAAAATTTGTGAAAAAAGTTTTAGCAATTATTCTGGGTGGGGGTGCGGGTACTCGGCTTTATCCGTTAACTAAACTCCGCGCTAAACCAGCAGTACCAGTGGCTGGAAAGTATCGCTTAATAGATATTCCTGTTAGCAATTGCATCAATTCCGAAATATTCAAAATCTACGTCCTTACTCAATTTAACTCAGCCTCTCTGAATCGTCACATTGCTCGTGCTTACAACTTTGGTGGGTTTAGCGATGGGTTTGTAGAAGTGTTAGCAGCACAACAAACCCCAGAAAACCCCAACTGGTTCCAAGGTACGGCTGATGCTGTGCGTCAGTACATCTGGATGTTACAAGATTGGGATGTAGAGGAATTTCTGATTCTTTCCGGTGATCACCTCTACCGCATGGATTACCGTCAGTTTATCCAGCGTCACAGAGACACAAATGCGGATATTACACTTTCCGTAATTCCCATAGATGATCGTCGGGCTTCAGATTATGGCTTGATGAAAATCAATGAATCCGGTAGAGTCATTGACTTTAGCGAAAAACCCAAAGGTGAAGCTTTAGCGCAAATGCGTGTTGATACCACTATCTTGGGATTGACAAAAGAACAAGCCGAATTACAGCCATATATCGCCTCAATGGGGATTTATGTCTTTAAAAAAGATGTTTTAATCAAGTTGCTGAAACAATCTTTAGAACAAACTGATTTTGGCAAAGAGATTATTCCCGAAGCTGCTAAAGACCACAACGTTCAAGCCTTCTTGTTTGATGACTACTGGGAAGATATTGGGACAATTGAATCTTTTTATGAAGCCAATTTAGCCTTAACAAAGCAACCCCTCCCTCCCTTTAGCTTCTATGATGAAGCAGCACCAATCTATACACGCGCTCGTTACTTACCCCCCTCTAAACTGTTGAATTGCCAAATCACAGAATCCATGATTGGTGATGGTTGTATTTTGAAAGATTGCCGGATTCAACATTCAGTTTTGGGAGTGCGATCGCGGATAGAATCAGGATCTGTAATTGAAGAAACCTTGATCATGGGCGCTGACTATTACCAACCATCCGTTGAAAGACAATGCAGCTTAGAACAAAATGATATCCCGGTCGGTATTGGGACAGACACCATTATCCGCCGTGCCATCATTGATAAAAATGCCCGCATTGGTAACAATGTAAAAATCATCAATAAGGAAAACATCCAAGAAGCAGAACGGGAAAAGCAAGGCTTCTACATCCGTAGCGGCATTGTTGTCGTTCTCAAAAATGCTGCAATTCCTGATGGAACAATTATCTAGTCATTGGTCATTGGTCACTGTTCCTTTGTTAATTAGCGATTAACGACTAATAACTGGGCGCAGGCCCTGCGCCCCTACTGACTAATAACTGGGCGCAGGCCCTGCGCCCCTACTGACTAATGACTAAATTAATTTTGCTAATTGGTCTTCCTGGTAGTGGTAAATCAACTTTAGCAAAACAACTACTAACAGAATGCCCCCAGATGCGGCTAATTTCCACAGATGTCATTCGGGGGCAAATTTTTGGTTCAGAAGCAATCCAAGGACCTTGGCTGCTAATTTGGCATGAATTGGAACGACAATTACAGCAAGCCATAACCGCAGATCAAGGGGTAATTCTCGATGCTACCCACGCCCAAAGAAAAAATCGCCGAGAAGTGATTACCCTCGCCCGTAATTGTGGCTTTAGTTATATTATGGGCGTTTGGGTGAAAACTCCAGTTTGGCTGTGTTTGGCACGAAATCAAAAACGGATTCGTCAAGTTCCCGAAGATATAATTCTCCGAATGTACCGCCAAATCCGGGATGCTCCCCCCAGCTTAGAAGAAGGAATAGATGAACTTATTTCCTTTTGATCATGGCAAGAGTACGGGAATTGCGCTGGTACCTTCAGCAAGAACCACACTTGATTTTGGGGATTGTTTGTTAACTTAATATTCAGAATCTTTTTGCCTGCCATGAGACCAAAAAAAAGGGAACAGGCAATAGGGAAAACTCAGCCACCCACAGGGGTTAATTAACGGTTGATCAATAGTAAATCTCAGATCTTATTTTAGAAAAAACATCACCTAAATTTCTACAGGAGGCTAGTAGATGGCTGCAACCGACTTCAAAGACTATTATGCAATGTTAGGAATTAGTAAAACTGCCACTTCAGAAGAAATTAAACAAGCTTTTCGGAAACTAGCCCGTAAATATCATCCTGATGTTAACCCCAATAACAAACAGGCTGAAGCCAAGTTTAAAGAAGTTAATGAAGCCTACGAGGTCTTATCTGACCCAGATAAACGCAAAAAATACGACCAATTTGGTCAATATTGGAAACAAGCGGGTACTGGTTTCCCCGGTGGTAGTTCTGGTGTGGATATGGGCGGGGTTGATTTTGGTCAATACGGCAGTTTTAATGACTTTTTAACTGAATTATTTGGTGGTGCAGGACCCCGGAGCGGGCGACAAAATTACTCTTATCGAACTTCCACTGGTAGACCAGGTGGCGGTTTTAACGATTTTGGTTTTCAAGATGGCTCTGCTGGTAGCACACAAGATTCAGAAGCTGTAATTATTTTAACTTTTGCAGAAGCATTTTCTGGTGTGCAAAAACGGTTTAGTTTAGGAAACGAAACTATTGATGTCCGTATTCCTGGTGGTGCGAAAACTGGTACTCGTTTACGGGTGAAGGGTAAAGGCCAAATTAACCCCATGAGTCAACAACGGGGAGATTTATACTTAAAGGTAGAATTACAACCCCATACTTTTTTCCAAATAGAAGGGGATAATCTTGTTTGCGAAGTATTAATTACCCCTGATGAAGCCACATTAGGCGCGTCCATAGATGTACCTACCCCTGATGGCAATGTTAATGTTAAGCTACCTGCGGGGGTGCGTTCTGCTCAATCTCTGCGGTTACGTGGAAAGGGTTGGCCTCTGGCTAAAGGTGGACGTGGTGATCAGTTAGTAAAAGTCGTAATTGCTCCTCCAAAAGACCTCACTCCTCAAGAACGGGAATACTATGAAAAAATCAGAGCCATTCGTACTTACAACCCCCGCAGTCATTTAGCACAAGTTAAATTGTAAATATTATCCAGAGTATTCTCATAAACATTGACACTCTCAGGGCGGAAGCCATGGTTCCTGAGCTTGCCGAAGAACTGAGGTTCTCGCATAGCGTGAGGTCTGATGATCCATTTTCTATCTCTTCCGTGATCGTTAACCATAGGAGGCATAGTAGAGGGAAAACTTTCCCAGATACTTCACTTTCCACCTTGTTTAATTGACTATGGCATGGCAATAAATTGTATTTATGGAAACACTATTAATTTATAAAAAATATTTACTTGTGTAAAGTTTGCCGTTGAAGTTAGATTTACTATACAATAAAGAACGTGTGGTCAAGTCTTTGTGGATCTACTGAATTTATAGGATTCTTATTTGATTTTTGAAATACACGTAGGGTAGGCATTGCCCACCGTAAGTTAGATTTAGTGAATAATATTCACACTACTTGCTACTTTTCAGACATCATTTAAAACTTCTATACATACAAAATAGTTAGTTATTTTGCCTGAATGTTAATTCAGTCACATGAAAGACTATCTTGTATATGCTTATGAATGGACTTTGGCTACCATATAACATTTTGTGAGGAGTGCTATTGTGAAGATAAAAAAACGTTCTATTATACATTTAGGTTTATTGCTAACCTTACCAAGTTTACTGTTTTCTACAGCTATCTCAATTAATTCCGCATCTGCGGCAAATGACGTAGTAGCTGCAAATAAGGAAAGTGAATTGATCACACGGAAAGTAGCAACAGCCGCAGAATTAGCACCAAAGAGTGAATTTATTTTTGGGCAAAAACCAGCACAAATAATTGCTCAAAATGCCGACGGTGATACCAGTGATGTTAATAAAATCCGCCAAGATTTATTAGTTGAACCTCTGATCAAAATTAAAGTCCCCAAATCCAAGCCAACTTATTCACCCGGACTCAGTTTTGCTGCTCCGAGCGCCTTTGGAGCTAACATGGGTGACGCGTTTATAGGAGCATCTGCCGCAACTGCTGGTACTAATAGAGATGATATAAACGGCAGTATGAGCCTTGGTTTTGGTTTAGGAAATTCCCAGAAACTAGTTGGTCTGGAACTCGCCTTCAACAACGGTAGTATCAAAGACTTTGGTAGTAATGGAACTTTTGACCTCAAAGCTCACCGGATTGTTTACTCTAAAGGAACTAATCAAATTGCTGTAGCGAGTGGATGGAAAACCTTTGCTCAGTATGGTAATGAAGGTATTAAACCCTCTAGTGTCTATGGTGTAGTCACAAGTTACTCCCTGTTGAAGCCTAATGATCCTGTGAATAAAATGCCTGTTTCCCTTTCCCTTGGGGCTGGCGGTGGTGACTTCAGGCAAGGTAATGATAGTACGGGTGTATTTGGTGGAGCCGGTGTGCAAGTTCATCCCCAAGTCGGTATAGGTCTAGGTTGGAGTGGAGTCGGTTTCAACGTTGGGGCTTCCTTTGTTCCTGTACCTACTTTACCTTTAACAATTACAGCCCAAGCAGCGGATCTCACTGATAACAGCCCTGGTGGCACGGTATTTGCGTTGAGCGTAGGTTATGGTTTCAATTTCTTACCTAAATAAACACTTCAATATTTAATAGAGTCATCATGTTGAAAATCAGAAATCTCATTTTTGCCCTCAGTCTTAGTCCTGTACTGTCCGTTATTTGGCAATTACCAAACCAAGCCCAAGTTAGTAAATCTACAGCCGGCACTGACAGTGGTGCTGCTACTGGTGGTTCACAAACTAGCATTTTTTCTCTACCCTCAACAGGAACTTCCATTGTCATTCCTGTAATACCCGGTGTTCCAACCAATGTTACTAATGGGATTTCAACAACAGGTAATCTGACACAAGTTGATACAACAGTTCCAGTTACAGGAACAAACATAGAATCAACCTCATCTAGCATCACTGTCACAGACAGTCCAGGAGGCGACACTGTTGTTCTTACTGCTTCACAACAACTCCAGGTGATCCTAAGTCAATTGGCTACTGCTATTATTCAAGGTCTTAGCAATGCACCTGGTGGTAGTACATCTGCCCTTGCTTTCCTGCTGACGGGTGGTAGTGCATCAGACCCAGCAGCGGCTTCTCTGACAAGCAGGTTAACTACTGCAGGTATTTCCCAACAACAATCACAAAGGCTAGTCAATGCTCTGAAGGGGTTGTTTGCTTCGCCTCAAGCCTCTTTACCAAATTTGCCTGTAGCTCAAGCAGCATCAGGACAGTTAGTAGCAAGCAATAAAATTTTAAAACCTATTTCGGTCATTGCTCAAGCTGATGTAGCACCAACTGTCAATATCAATCAACTCAATGATGCTATTATTTCCTACAATGGGATTATCCTCCAAAGCGAGCCGGACGCTCTGAAAAAGCTCGCTCAGGATCAGGATTTCGTCGCTATTGGTAAAATACTCAAAGAATTAAGCAATTCTATCCCATAACGACTTTTAAGCACTGCTTTCACTTATATGTTTTACAGTGGAGGCAGTGCGAAGGAATGTGAATTAAATAAAGTGCAAAAGTATGGTGTGTTAGCGACAGCTTAACGCACCATTCCACGTTAAGTCAGAATTGCAAGTTATTAAGTTTGCGTTCCTAACAGTGTTGGCTTCGCAATTAGTAGTAAGTAGATACAGTAGTTGTTGATTAAATATGTATAAGTTTTATTTGTGTTGCGCGAGAATTTATGGTTTAATTTGTATCAGGTAAGGATACACGCATTAAATCAAGGATTTATTTATGAGCAGTCGGTTTAAATTAAAAACCTCTGTCTTCTTGACAAACTTAGCTATATCTAGTTCCTTAATCGTCCCATTTCCAGTCCAGGCACAATTGCCTCCGACTGCATCAGTAATTTATGTTAACCCAGCTACTGGTACAAATACGGCTGAAGCTGGCACATCTGCAACAAGCCCTTACAAAACCATTAATTTTGCGCTGAGTCAGACTAAACCGGGTACAACTATTCAGTTAGCTCCTGGCAACTATAGCAGCGAATCATTCCCTATATTACTCAAACCAGGAATAACATTACGGGGTGACGAATCAAGCAAAGGTAAGACAGTAGTTATTGAAGGTGGTGGTATTTATATCAGTCGCTTTTTCGCTAAACAAAATATTACCATTCTGGCAGATCAAGATACTACAATTGTTGGTGTCACAGTTACTAACACCAATCAAAGAGGTACAGGTATATGGGTAGAATCAACTAATCCCAAAATTATAAACAATACATTCACTAAGAACTTTAGAGAAGGTGTATTTGTCACAGGTACGGGAAATCCTCAAGTTGAAAATAACCAATTTATACAAAATACCGCCAACGGCATTTCTCTGACTAAATCCAGCCAGGGAGAAATTCGGAATAATCTGTTTCAGAATAATGGCTTTGGTTTAGCTATTGGTGATACTTCCACAGCCGTAGTCACAGAAAACCAAATCGTTCAAAACAAAGATGGTATGGTCATCTCTGAATCAGCCAAACCTTTAGTCCGTAAAAATGTAATTCAGAATAATATCCGGGATGGTATTGTCCTCATTCTGAATGCTGCACCTGACTTGGGTACTAACAACAATCCTGGTAGCAATAGTATCAACAATAATGGTCGTTACAATCTCTACAATGCTACTAAAAATAACACCATTTCTGCTGTTGGTAACAATATTGATGCCTCACGTGTTTCTGGGTTGATAAATACGGGTAACATCCAAAAACCTACACTGAATAATTCACCCCGCGATGATTCATCATCCGAGGATTCTAACATGGCCTTGTTAAAAAAATGGGACTTAACACCCATTTCTTGTACATCTGGCAGCCAAGTAATTACCATCATTATCAGTGGCAAACAATACTGCGTTACGCCTCATCCCGACTTAACAGCCAATAGTTATGAATACAATCAGGTTACTGGCAGACTTAAAGCTTTAGCAAATTCTCCGAGCCCCGCTTATGCTCCAAAAAAAGGCGGACTATAGAATTTCTATTCCATACATAACAGCGGACAGAAGTGTGAGGACATCAATATTCTTGCCCAAATTATGCTAATTAGTCGTAAGGGTTCTGGCACTGGTGTAATTAGGGAAACACAAGGTCGTGTGCAGATTAAATTGAACGATTTGCTGAAAAATAATGTTAATGGCTTAGTTCAACAACCCAGAAGAAAACCTGCTGTGCAGAATCAATCTGGTGGTTTGTAATTATACTCAAGTTCCTATAGGACTAATTTTTGATATATACGTAGGGTGGGCATTGCCCACCGTAGGGGGTTTAGTTGTTTCTGGTCATCAAAATGCTGTTAATGGCTATGGTTTAATTTACGATGCTAGAACTATAATCGGTAATAGCGGTTGCTAGAAGTCTCTCTGTACTGGCATTATGATCTAAGAAAGAAAATAAATGTCTATAGAGCAGTTTTCCATCTTTATCTAATACGAATTGTGCGGGTAAAGGCGCTCCTAATGCTTGTCCAGTTTTATAAGTCCGAAATGTATGACAACTAGAATCACTCAATAATGGCATTTTTAAACCCAGGTCTTGCACAATTATTTGACTTTGTTTTTTATCGGTACTAGTAATTAATAAAACTTCAATTCCTCTACTTTTAAACTGTTCATAGTTCTCATTTAAAGCTTTAATATGGGGATAACAAAATGGACAATATTGCTTTTCGGTGAAAATTCTCGTAAAGGCAATTAGTACAGGTTGTTTACCTCGAAAATCAGATAGTTTAACTACAGCATTATTAGTAATATCTGATAATTTAAAATCTGGTGTGCCTACACCCAATCGGAAATTATCTAACGGGGGTATAGGTAAGAAATTATGGAAAAATCGCTCGTTAAATAAGCCAGTAAAATCAGTTGAAGTCAGCATAAAAAATTCAAAATGCAGGAGTCACCGAGTCAGGAGTTAATAAACCACGTATCCCTGACGGGACCGGAGGGATATAGGGACGAAGAACACGAAGGAAGAAGGAAGAAGCAGAATTACTTGGTCGCTAATTCCCTAAATAGCAGCGAAGTAAACTTTAGACTTTACTGAATCAGGATTGATAGTTTTGTCACCAGGTTGCCAATTAACAGGACAAACTTCATCGGAGTGGGACTGAACATACTGAATTGCTTGTAATGTTCGTAGGGCTTCATCTACATTGCGACCAAAGGCTAGATTATTAATGGTAGCGTGTTGCAGGATACCATCTTTGTCAATGATAAATAAACCACGTAAAGCAATGCCGGCGGTGGGATCAAGAACGTTGTAAGCGGCACTAATTTCTTTTCTGATGTCGGAAACTAAGGGATAATTTATATCACCAACTCCACCAGATTTACGATCTGTTTGAATCCAAGCAAGATGAGAAAATTCACTATCAACGGAAATACCCAAAATTTCTGTATTTAGTTGGCTAAATTCTGCGTAGCGATCGCTAAATGCTGTAACTTCAGTTGGACAAACAAAGGTAAAATTTAAGGGATAGAACAACAGAACAACATATCTACCACGATAATCAGATAACTTAATTGACTTAAACTCCTGATCTACTACGGATGTTGCTGTAAAATCGGGAGCCTGTTGACCAATACGAAGGCATCCCTCTGTTCCATAGGTGAATGTCATTAACCTAATTCTCCTTCAACTTTATACTTATATTTCTTAATTTCAGTCAGTATATCAGTTAGATTAAACTGACCTAAATATTTGTTTTCTTGTCAATTGAGTATTTTATTATTATCTGATTAGTCGCTCCCACACAAAGCATGGGAGCGATTCCGCCAGTTTACAGACTAGTTTTTAGCATATTTACCAATTATTATAGCCAAGTCTGGTATTGCTTCTTCTACGTGTTTTTTGGCGGAATTACGTAACTTGTCATAAGTTCCTTTCACAATCTGCCGTTTCGTATTTTTAATTCTTTCATCAGTAACGCCTAGCAGCGCATCTGCACTTCGAGAACTATTTGCTGCTAGATATTTCACTGGTTCTCCTTGTTGCGCTCCTTCATTCCAAATAGGATTAAGTGCGTTTAAGCAAGTCGGTAAAAGAGATTCAACAACATCGGGGACATACCCTGGTTTAATTCCCTTGAGAGCACCAAAAGCAGCTTTTAGTGCTATTCCGCTCATACCTGACTTAGATGCCAATTGTGAGTCTATCATGTTGCAACAGTCTTTTACAACCGCTGCCTGATTGTGAGAATTCAACAGTTCATCGCTCAGTCCCATTTTCATACTCCTAAGTATTTAGATATCCAAGTATCAAATTGTTTGATTTATAAAAGAGGAGGCTGAAAACGATGATCGATCACAATCATCCATTTTCTAAGATAAGAGCATATCAACTTTTTGTCAAAATTGGTAAAACCACCAGAGGAACACGGGAAGGTTGGGAGCTTCGCGTCTTCAGACCGCAGGGGAAAACCGACAAATGCCGAATTTATTCGCCTTCAATATTGTGTTATGATTGAGTTGTCAGTACAAGACATAAAAACCTACCGGGGGACT
>JANMEE010000020.1:0-25052 GCA_031376645.1 Dolichospermum sp. OTE_75_concoct_329_sub
AGTCCCCCGGTAGGTTTTTATGTCTTGTACTGACAACTCAATCATAACACAATATTGAAGGCGAATAAATTCGGCATTTGTCGGTTTTCCCCTGCGGTCTGAAGACGCGAAGCTCCCAACCTTCCCGTGTTCCTCTGGTGGAGCAAGTCTGACTACATCTAATTTTTTGTAGCTGATAACCTTTATTTATAAGTCTTTACAGACAAGAGATGAATCAAGATGTTTTGCGTATGGTATATTTTTATTTCTCAAAGGGCTAGAAAATTTTTTTTTCTTAGTGTTATATGTCACTTTTCCCTGATATTAGTAGGTTTTGCCGAATAATTGGCGACAATTTTGCCAAAAAATACAAACAAATGGCCAAATTTTTGCCAATATAAGAATATTATTTTGTAAAAATTCACTTGGCAAAAATCAGCATGAGTGAGAAAGCCATAGAACATTACGGGAAAAGTTTTCTCGTTCTAATTTTGCCGATATCCTTTGTGATTATTTTCTTGGTGAATACCTGGAAAGTCTTACTACTAATCTTAGGGCTGCTGATGGTTTTCAATCTTTGGCAGCAATACAGATGGGAAAAGTGGTGCAACCAAGTTAACCCGCTTTTTTATGACTTGATTCGGGAAAACCAGGGAAAAATTACACCCATGGATTTGGCACTCAAGGGTAATTTTTCGGGACAGGTGGCAAAACGCTATTTAGATGGTAGAGCTAAAGAATTTGGTGCTAGTGTACTAGGTTCAGAAAATGAGGATCAATCGTACTACTTTATTAATGCCAGTATTCTCGGCGATATTCTTGATAGTAGTGAATTGTTAGAAAAACTTCCGGCTCAACCAGTTACTAAAATTGCCCGTTCGTTTTTAGCTCCACCTCCAGTAATACTCCAGGAGGAGGAAGCACCACCTAAATTTGAATTTAAATCGGAATCGGAATCCTTACCTGCCCCTACCCATGAGGCAGTTAAAAAACCTCTAGAAGAGCAGTTAGTTTTTGGGTCACTGATTCAATCTGAATTAGCCAAACGGCTAAATGTCTATTCCAGTACGGTTTACAAACGACGCAATGACCCAGATTTTGCCGATTGGTGTCGTAGCCGTGATCCTGATGGTATTGCTTGGTCTTATTCTCGTAAGTCTAAGGAGTTTTTTCCCATTGAGGAATAGGGAATAGGGAATGGTTTTACCACTGACTAATGACTGGGCGCAGGCCCTGCGCCCCTACTGACTAATCCCAATCGCTTGACTGATGGATTTTAGTCCGTTTTCTTCGAGTTTAGTTAATAAACCCGCGAGAATGCGGCGTACCATCATGGGTCCTTCATATATCCAGCCTGTATAGGTTTGAACCAGACAAGCTCCGGCTGTGATTTTTTCCCAAGCATCCTGGGCGGTAAATATGCCACCTACACCAATGATGGGCATTTGCCCTTGGGTTTGTTGGTAAATGTAGCGAATTATTTCCGTAGAGCGATCGCGCACTGGTTTTCCGCTAATTCCTCCCGCTTCTTCTTGGGGAGATTTACCAGTTTTTTCAATGATTTGGGTTTTGAGTCCTTCCCGGCTGATGGTGGTATTGGTAGCAATTAGACCAGCAATTTGGTAGGTTTTAGCCAGATTAATAATGTCAGATATAGCCTCCCATTCTAAATCGGGGGCTATTTTTACAAATATAGGTTTTTTTGCATTGTTATCTTGTTGTAACACATCCAATATTTGACTTAGCATGGTAGCATCTTGGAGAGATCGCAATCCTGGTGTATTGGGAGAGGAAACATTAACTACAAAATAATCACCTAAATCTTTAAGTAATCGAAAACTTTCTAAATAATCCTGCGCTGCTAGTTCCAAGGATGTTATCTTGGACTTACCTAAATTTATTCCTATTGGTATCGGGATTGGGTGAATCAAATGTTGTTTTGCTGCTGTTAATCTTGCGGCCATTGCGACTGCACCAGAATTATTAAAACCCATCCTGTTAAGTGCCGCTTGATCTGAAGGCAAACGAAATAAACGGGGAGGTGGATTTCCTGGTTGTGGGTGATAAGTAACAGTACCTAATTCAGCAAACCCAAAACCAAAATTATGCCAGATATTAGCAGCAATACCGTCTTTGTCAAACCCAGCCGCTAACCCCAGAGGATTGGGAAATTTCATTCCCAGTATAGTTTGTTCTAATCGCGGATCATTTAGACACAGATATTGCTGAAATAGGCTATTTAACCAGTTAGTAGAAGAATAATAACTAGTTTTTGACAGCCAGTTTAGACTACCAATTGTTTGCTTGTGTAACCACTCCGGTTCGGTTTTCACCAGAGTAAATAAAAAACGACCAACTAATGCTTTATAAATATCCAATTTAGGGTAACATCTATCAACTATTAACAGAGACCAGAAATAACATCCATCAGGAATATTCACCCGGTATCACCATATATACTACTATAACTTATGGCAAACGATGATCAAAATAGTCAGACGAACAAACTCCGAGATACTGAACAACAAATTATATCTTTGGGGCAAATTCTCCAGAATCTGAGAGAAGATGATAGAGTTGATTCTCTGATTAAAACCACTGTTGCTTATCTTCAAGAATCCTTTGAATACCCATTTATATGGATTGCTCTTTATGATGAAAATAATAAAACCTTGCATGGAAAAGGAGGATTGACTCCTGACGGAGAAAACAGCTATTTAGAAAGATCCATTGTGATCAAACCTGAAAATATTTTCGAGAAAGTAGTTACTCAATTATGCCCTGTGGATATAGCGAATTTACGAGAAGAGTTCCGTGCTTCTGAATGGCAAGAAATCGCTATCAAATATAACATTCAAGGAACTATTCTGTTACCAATTTACCATAAAGAAACCTGTTTAGGTTTGGTGCTATTAGGTTCGCAACTCTGGGGCTACATATTGACTGGAGAAGCTAGAGCCAAGCTATTAATAGTGATAGGTGAATTGGGAATATTGCTATATAAAAACACTAATAATCAGCAATATAAACTAGAACAAAATCCAACTGAAGGATTATTACAGTTATTGGAAAATATCCGCTCCATTGGCGATCTAAATAAAAGATTAGAGGCAGTAGTGGATGCTACTCATAAATTTGTCTCTCCTAGTCTCACAAATATTTATTGGTTAGCAAAAGAAAGAAATTACTTTTGGTGTCGGATGAGTAATCATCTAGTCAATATGAGGAATGTAGATAGTCATAAACCAGGTTCAGTAGGGATAACAGTCCAAAAATTAAGCGATGTTTATCATGCTTTATCCGTTAATCAAATAGTATGGGTTAATGAAGTTGATAGTTCTGTGAAAATTAATGATAAAGATAATCTATTGCAATGTCTAGGAGTAAAATCACTATTAGTTGCACCTATTATTTGGCAAAAAGATTTACTAGGATTTCTCTCTGTAGAAAGTCGTGAGCCAAGGAATTGGCTGGAAGCAGAAAAATACTTTATTCAGGGTGCAGCAGGATTGTTATCTTTAGTTGCTCCTCATGAAACTATCGAAGTCGAAGATACAATTAAACAAATTCAAAATAATACTCAATATCGGCAACCACGTAATATTACCAAAAAACAACAAAATATTTCCCAAAAATTTAAGGAATATCTCAATATCCTTACAGAAAATAAAAAGGATAAAGATCAAACTCAAGTAGAAGCTCTTAAACAAATAGCATCTATTTTAGAAGTTCCCCTAGCGACGATCCTTTCATGTCATCCTGGTCAAAATTGGGCAGAAATTGTTCCCGCAGTCATTTCTGATTATCAATTTACAGTAGTTGCAGATTTTCATGTTTCTCTAGAGAAGGATATCCTGGTAGAGTTAGCACTAGCGCACAATAGTTACTTAATTCTCAAAGCTGATGATTTACCAGCACAAACTAGGCAGTGGCTAATAATTCCTGACAGAAGTAGAGTTTTTGTGATGGCATTACATACAAGTGCTAAGTCTCAGCCCACTGGCATTGTAGTTTTAGCAGATTATGAAGAACGAAACTGGACACAAACTAGCCTCAATACTATAGAAATTCTTATTTACCAATTAGCATGGTGGCAAAGTCAACAGAAAATTCTTCAAGAACTGGAATCTACTAATGAAAATTTACGTAATCTCAATTGGTACAAACATAGTCGGCTTGAAGAAATTCAGAGAATGTCCATACTTATAGTTAGACAAGTGCGTGATTTAGGTATACCGATTAATGAATTAACTCAAATACGCTATAAACTGCTGTTGCAACAATTAGACTACACTGCTAATTCGATGACAGGCATGATTAAACAAGAGCAGTGGAGTTTGCATATAGGGATAGAAACTATGTCAATTTCCAGTTTATTGAAGCGAGCAGTGGAAAGAGTTGATAATTGTGCTAAACAGCAAGAATTGTGGATAGGGATACATGACGAGAGAAAATCCTATGACAATCAGGAATTATCTCAAATATTGCCATTACCAAGAGAACAAACTAATCCAGGTTTTAAATTAGCTATCATTGGCGATATTGTGAAAATTGAATTAGTTTTCCATGAATTATTAGTTGCAGCCTGTAAGCGTTCTCCTATTGGTGATAGGGTTGATATTTGGTGTAATCCTTTAGATAATGACTATTTAGAAGTTTTAATTACAGATCATGGCACAATTGAACCACAGTTATTAGCAGAATTAAATCAATTTCCAGATATAGATCCACTTTTTACTCCTAACCTAAACAAACCTCCCGGTTTACATTTAGTAATTTGCAAAAATATGATGCAACAATTGGGTGGAGAATTACAAATATATCAATCACCAGATAAAAAAGTTGTCAGTCGTTTATTATTACCTTTAGCAAATACTTAATTACCAAGTAATCCTAAATGAATTATGAACACAAAGATCCCCGACTTCTTCAAGAAGTCGGGGATCTGAATCTCCCAGTCCCAGTATTTATAAATCAAATAGGATTGCTATATTTAATTGTGTCTACCTACTTATTATGGGGCGTATTCGTTCTAAATCTGATTTACCTAAAAAAATCTGTGTAGTTTGTCAACGTCCGTTTAGTTGGCGGAAAAAATGGAAAGATTGTTGGGATGAAGTGAAATATTGCTCAGAACGTTGTCGTCGTCGTCGTTCTCATGCTACTCCCTTTCCCGGATAAGATTACCTATCTTCTTCCTTCTTCCTTATTCCTTCTTCCTTCTTCCTTCTTCCTTCGCGTCCTTCGCTCCTTCGTGGTTCATTTAATCTATATTCTTCTAGTGGGAAAGGAGTAACAATAGCAATTGACAATTGATAATTAATAATTAATAATTGTCAACTAACAATTGACAAAATAAATGACATTACAAATACAACCTAAATTAATAATTCATGGTGGGGCTGGTAGTTCTCTCCAAGGTAAGGGGGGACTGGTAGCAGTTCGCAACTCCCTTTCTAAAATTGTTGGAGAAGTTTATGCTCTCTTACTTACAGGTACTACTGCCGCTGAAGCAATAGTTCGAGGTTGTCAAATGCTCGAAGATGAACCCCGCTTTAATGCTGGTACTGGTTCTGTATTGCAATCAGACGGACAAATCCGCATGAGTGCTTCCATGATGGATAGCACAACTGGCCGCTTTAGCGGTGTAATTAATGTGTCACGGGTGAAAAACCCCATTGAAATGGCACTATTTTTACAAAATTCCGATGATCGGGTTTTGTCTGATTATGGTGCGGCTGAGTTAGCGCGGGAGTTGCAGCTTCCTAGTTACAATGGTTTAACTGATTTGCGCTTGCAAGAGTGGACCCTAGAACGCCAGGGTAACTTTACAAGAACAATGGCTGGGGTAGTAGCAGAACCAGAAATGGCCGAAAGTGCGGGTAGGGGGACTATTGGTGTCGTGGCTTTAGATAGCTATGGTAAATTAGCGGCAGGTACTTCCACAGGGGGTAAAGGCTTTGAGCGGATTGGGCGCGTCAGTGATTCCGCTATGCCAGCGGGTAATTATGCCACTAGTCAAGCCGCAGTTAGTTGTACAGGCATTGGAGAAGATATTATTGATGAGTGTTTAGCCGCTAAAATTGTGGTGCGCGTCACTGATGGAATGTCGCTAAAAGAGGCAATGCAGTGCTCATTTACAGAAGCCAGCCGGAATAAACGGGATTTTGGAGCGATCGCTCTTGATGCCACTGGAGTGATATCCTATGGTAAAACCTGCGAAGTATTACTGGCTGCTTACCATAATGGCGAAAACATTGGTGATACTTTGGAATGGAATAATCAAGAACTGATTGGTAATGGGTAATGGGTAATGGGTAATAGGTAATCACGCCCTGTTACCTATTCCCTAATTTTCCCAGCTACTAAATATTACGGCTATAACAAGTATTAAAACTGACACAATATTTTCCTGATTTGGATAAAAAATAGATGTAAATAATAACAGCTTGTAATTTTTTATAGTCTCTGCGTTTTTTGCGCTTCCGTGGTAAAAATAATGAATCTCCCAATAACACAATCTTGGCATGATGTTCGCGCAGCATTAAAAGCAATTTGGGGATATGACGATTTTCGTCCTCCCCAAAAAGAAATTGTTAACTGTTTAATATCACAAGAAGATGCCCTAATTATTATGCCCACAGGTGGGGGAAAGTCAATTTGTTTTCAACTTCCCGCATTACTAAAAACAGGATTAACTTTAATAGTTTCTCCTTTGGTGGCACTAATGGAAAACCAAGTTGAGGAATTACGTCAACTATCACAAAAAGCTGCACTTTTACACAGTGAGTTACCTCCATT
The DNA here is from genome assembly GCA_031376645.1 of Dolichospermum sp. OTE_75_concoct_329_sub. Taxonomy (GTDB): domain Bacteria; phylum Cyanobacteriota; class Cyanobacteriia; order Cyanobacteriales; family Nostocaceae; genus Dolichospermum. The sequence continues at coordinate 6,781 of JANMEE010000020.1, forward strand.
TCAACGCCAGGCAACTTTGCAAGCTTTGGAAAAACAGCAATTAAGATTATTGTATTTATCACCAGAAACTTTACTAAGTCCAGCAGTATGGAAAAGGTTATGTGATCCCCAACTACAAATTAATGGTTTGATTCTGGATGAAGCACATTGTTTAGTACAGTGGGGTGATACTTTTCGTCCAGCTTATCGGCGATTGGGGGCTGTGCGTGAAGCGTTACTAAAATCAAAACCACTAGGAACAAAAATTAGTATAGCAGCTTTTACGGCAACGGCTGATCCTGTCGCCCAAAAGATTATTTCTACAGTTTTAAAATTACACAAACCTGAGATTTTTCGGATTAATCCCTACCGGGAAAATTTAAATCCTATTGTCCGCATTGCTTGGACTCCTAAAGGCAGAAAACAACAATTATTAAAGTTTATTCAAGAACGACCAAATCAAGTTGGTTTAATTTATGTGCGGACTCGAAGAGATACTGAAAATTTAGCCCAATGGTTGACAGAAATAGGACATCAAACTAATAGTTATCATGCGGGATTAAGTCCAGAAGAACGTCGGAAGATTGAAGCTAATTGGTTGGGTGGACAAATCCTGTTTGTGGTATGTACTTGTGCTTTTGGTATGGGAATAAATAAACCAGATGTCCGCTGGGTTGTACATTTTCATGCACCACATTTATTATCTGAATATGTGCAAGAAATAGGACGCGCGGGAAGAGATGGTAAACCTGCTGATGTGCTAACTTTGGTAAGTGAACCAACGGGGTTATTAGATTCTGAGGATAAGCAAAGACAGCATTTTTTTGCAAAACAAATGAGAGGACAACAGCAAAAAGCCCAACAATTAGCGAAAAGTTTACCACCCCAGGGGGAAGTAAATGCTGTAATTAAAGAATTTCCCATTGCGGCTGTGGCACTTTCTCTTCTCCATAGTAATGGACAACTGGAATGGCTTGATCCTTTCCATTATGCTATTTCTTCAAAGTCAGGAAAACCACCAGAAACGCAATTACAAGCTGCTAAACAAATGAGTGAGTATCTCACTACTAAAAAGTGTCGTTGGCAATTTTTATTAAATGCTTTTGGATTTGAAAAAGAAAATGCTAATTGGCATTGTGGACATTGTGATAATTGCGGAAAGTAATCATACAAGGATTTGGTTTAATTCAAAATAAAATGAAATAGACATCTCCAGAAAAGAATGTAGAGACGATAAAATAAGGATTATTTCTATTCGTCGTTCTCGTAGTGAAGAGGTAAATATTTATGAAAGCTGAAGAATTTGATACTAAGTTTGATAACAGTGAAGATATTACCGAGTTTTTAGACTTATCTCAAGCACGTCGTCCAGGTTATGAACAAAAAAGAGTTAATATTGATTTTCCTGTATGGATGATAGAAGCTTTAGAACAGGAATCAAAACGGTTAGGTGTAACTTCTGATTCTATTATTAAATTATGGCTTGCTGAACGTCTTGATAAAAAGGTGATTACTAGTTAGTGTATTCAACCCAATATCGCATTGGTTTACTACCTAAAGAAGAAATACTGCAACAATAGAAATCCCCGACTTCTTTTTTCATCTAATCAACAAATCATTAATTGATGATAGAAGTCAGAGATATAAAAAGATTAAAAATTAAAAAAAGAAAAGTGAAGAATCTAACTCTTACAATTTTTAATTCTTTGTTGATGTTGATTCTTTTTGGCTACAATATTTATTTAATTGCACCCCTAAAGCATCTGATTCTTTACCAGCAGTTTTAGCTGCGGTTGTTAATGCAGAATCAATTTCTTTTCTAGCTTTTGCAATTTTTAGCCTACCATCTGATGAGGCTTCGGCTTTTTTAGTATCTGCAAGAGCTTGAGAAGCTTTGGCTATGGCTTCACTCAGATGATCAAAGATTTTAATAAAACTGGTTTCAAATTCTTGCAATTTGGGATCTTTTAAATTTAATTCCTGAATAGACTTAGTGACGGTTTTTAAGTCTTTCGATAATTGCAAGCTAGTTGATACCTGCTGACCTTTTTTTATATCAATCAGTGATGTACCCTGATTGACAACTGTAACTAACCGTTGACATTGGACAGTTTTCGTCTCGCTGCAACCAGTCAGGAACAAAGCAATGCTCAGGCTAACAGGAGCAATAACTGGATAACGGGAAAACAACATTAATAATTCAAAATAGTGCTTACAGAAGGCTAAAGCCAACAAAATCCAAAAGAATTAGATTAGGGGTTTTAAGTCCCTTTAGGGCTGAGAGTGTCAACAGTTTACCAATCTACTGGCAACCCTAATTTATCTAAGGTTTTACCATCTTGCAACAGTGGTTGAATGTCGCTGTCTATTTGGATTTTACCAGTAGATAAGACTAAAGCCCGTTGGGTAACTCTTCCTAGCCACTGGAGATCATGGGAGGCTATTAGCATCACCTGTACAGGTAATTTTAATAATACTTGGGCTAAATGTCGTCGCCATGCTGGATCAAGTCCGTTGGTGGGTTCGTCTAAGATGAGAATTGCCGGATCTAGGGCTAAAATCGCGGCTAAGGCGGCTAAACGTCTTTGTCCTCCAGAAAGTTCATGGGCAGAACGATGGGCGTAGGCTTCGAGTCCAAAGTCAGCTAATAATTGATGAGCTTTATCTTTAGCCGCTATGGGTGACACACCATAGTTAAGGGGTCCGAAGGTGACATCTTCGAGGATTGTCGGCATAAATAATTGGTCATTAGCATCTTGAAAACTAAAACCAATTTGTCGCCTAATTTGCGGCAGAGTGTTTGGTAATATCTCCATACCGTTAATCCAGATTTTACCGCTTTGGGGATGTTTTAAGCCGATGAGGTTTTCTAGTAAGGTGCTTTTACCTGAACCTGTCGCGCCCATTAAGGCAACGCGATCGCCTGTTTGTAAGCTAAAAGAAATTTCTTGTAATACGGGTTGCTGGCGTTCATAAGCATACAGCAGATTTTGGACTTCAACGACAGTAGTATGTGGTTGAGAGATGGAAATTTGGGGATTAGAAGTTAATGATGTCAAGATTTACCACTCAAATAACAATAAAATAAGAACTTAGGGTTAAACAAGTAGCTGTCACCCCAGCTACTAACAGGATAAAACGTTCTTTCGGTTTGAGGGGGGAATCTATGGGTAATTGTCCGTTATATCCACGAGTTACCATTGCCCCATAAACTCTTTCTGCTCTGTCCAAGGTGCGGAGAAATAAAGCCCCAATCATAGAAGCACTGGCATAGCGTAGCCATCCTCCTGTACCATTTAAACCTCTTAATTGGGCGCTGCGCTGCATTCGAGTTACTTCTGAGAGTAATATTTCTAAATATTGCCCAGCTAGGATCAGGTTTTCCTTTAATGGTGCCGGCAAGGGTAAGCTTTTGAGAGCAATGCCAAAACTATGAGGGGGTAGGGTTAATAAAAAACTATTCATGACAATTAAACAAATTAGCGATCGCACTAGCAAAAAACTAGCGCGTTCCCATCCCAATGGTAAAGCCACCAAGGATAGAAAAATTAATTCTGTCCCCAATAATCCGCCTAATTTGCGAATAGGTACTTGTAATATACAAACCCATAAAAGAGCGATCGCCCCATATACAAGCAAATTAGACCAAGTATGATGTTTGAGAAAAGCCGCCCCAATTACAAGAATTAGGGATAATTGCAAGCGTAATGGCAAAGAAATTTTAAGCATTATTCGGTTTGATAACTTTAGCAATCCCAAAAGCTACAGCAAAACACGATGTAGCACCTACTAAACCAGCAATACTTGTACCGATTTGCCCTAAACCTTTAATCTCATAGTCAGCCAAAGGTGTTGGTACTACTACTCTGACCTTTTCTGCTAAGTTGATAAAACCCACGTTTTCTGCTACTTTTTCTAATCCATCTGGCCAAGCGGAAGCAAAGAGAGATAACACACCCGAAATTAGGAAAATACTGACAACGGGAACTAGCCAGCCTCTAACTTTGTGTTCTTCACCTGGTAATAAATCTGGACGAGCTGTGGCTAGATAAGTTAATACACCCCCAGTAATTGCTCCTTCCCCAACACCAATCAAAATATGTACTCCTGCCATGGTGGGTAAAACTAAGTTCGCTGGTGCTGTTCCCGAAAGGGCTAATTCAATGGCACAAGCTATGGCGGCGACAACTACGCTGACTCCGGCTGCTATGCCGGCTGCTAGGGGCAAACGCCCTTGAGAACCGCCAAATAGTCGTTGTAAGGTTTGGGTTAATCCCCACGCAACCCAAACGCCTACTATTCCCATATTGAAAATATTTGCACCCAAAGCGGTAATTCCACCATCAGCAAATAGGACGGCTTGAATAATTAAAACTGTAGCGATACATAACATTCCCGCCCAAGGACTACCCAAAATAATCGCGGCTAAAGCCCCTCCTAATAAGTGGCCGCTAGTTCCTCCCGCTACGGGAAAATTAATCATTTGAGCCGCGAAAATAAAGGCAGTGGTTAAGCCGAGAATGGGGGCGCGACGAATCCCAAAAGCTGTTTGCGATCGCTCAAAAGCCACGAATAAAGCGGCTGCGCTGGCTAAACTGGTGGCTGCTGCTACTGGAACTGAAATAAATCCGTCAGGTATGTGCATGAGGCTGTGTATTTTTTCAATGTACTTTTTGCAGACTAGCTTTAAGTAATATAACGACTAACAAAATTAATAGCAAACTATAATTTATCTCTTTTGACAATACCCTACTGGGGGATTTTTGGGAATTTTATTTATGGTATTTTTGTAATAAAAAATACTTTAAATTATATATTGTTTTTTTAAATCATTAACATTCATAAATCTTGATGATATATTCTCATGTTTCTATTCCATTCCGGCGTAAGTTAATGAACCATTCCGAATCTGTGAAAAGCTTATTCTAAATTCTAAATTCCGCTTTTGCTTCAATCATCTAAGCGTAAGAGTTTACGGTAAAAAGATTTAGAAAAATCAGCGATTTTATTGCGCTTATAGTTTTCCATTAGTTCAATTAAAAAACTAATAAATTCAAAACTTGGCATCTTGATTTCATAAGTTAGTTCAGATTTAGAATCAAACTGGATCTGACAAATGGTTAGATCTGAAGGTAAGGTGGCATCATTCCAAGAAGCAACGAAGGAAATATTGTCACTACCCTCAATTTTGCGGTGTCCCTCCAACTGACATTTTTTATAAAGAGTGATGGCATAGGGTAACAAATTTCGTTTACCACCCGGAATATACGGTAGATAGACGATAGATTGTTGTTGACTTGCAGGTTGGAGTTTATCAAAAGATGTATTATCAGTCATTGTTGTAAATTTCCTAAATTAAGTGATAAATTGCGATTATATCCTTTTCAGAAGAGGATGTTTGATAGCGAAGGGTGGCATAGCCATAAAGTGATATCAGGTATAATTTATTTACCCTCCTTAGTCTCGATTGGAAAGGGGGGATAACAAGAATTTTCCTAAAAAACCATACAGAAAAAGATTTTTAATTCTGTTCCCTGTTCCCTGTTCCCTGCTATATTAATTTAAACTTTATAAACATCCTCTTAGAAAAATTATTAGTAATTTCAAAAGAGGTAAGTCAAGAAACTACAATTTAAACTAAAACTGCTGTTGACTTGAGGGCAAAAATTTTCTCAATTATATCTTCAACTACCTTATCCGGTGTCGAAGCACCAGAAGTCACACCAACTTTAATTTCTCCTGCTGGTAGCCAGTTTTCTGCAATTGCCAATTCTCCTGTTAATTGCCGATGTTCAATGTTATTAATTGATTGAATCCGTTCCACACAATCAATGTGATAGGAAGGAATACCCCGATCAAAAGCAATTTGTTGTAATTGAGTAGTATTTGATGAATTAAACCCACCAATGACTATCATTAAATCTACATTTTCCTCTACAAGTTCCAACATAGCATCTTGACGTTCTTGAGTGGCATCACAGATAGTATTGAAATTTTGAAAATGCTGATTTAACTCTGTTGGTCCATATTTCTGCATCATTGTCCGCTCTAGCATTTTCCCGATTTTCTCGGTTTCATCTTTGAGCATGGTTGTTTGGTTAGCAATCCCTACCCGTTCTAAATCTTGATCAGGATCAAATCCCGCAGAACAAGCTTTAGAAAATTTGGCTAAAAATTCTTCACGATTGCCACCATTAAGAATATAGTTAATCACATATTCTGTTTCTTTTAAATTCAAAACAATCAAATATTTCCCAGCAAAAGAACTGGTAGCAACGGTTTCTTCATGCTTGTATTTTCCGTGAATAATTGATGTATAATCGCCTTTTTTGTGCTTTTCTACTGTGTTCCAAACCTTAGATACCCAAGGACAGGTAGTATCCACAATTTGACAACCTTTATCATTCAAGATTTGCATTTCTTGAACACTTGCACCAAAGGCTGGTAAAATTACCACGTCACCGCTACCAACAACAGAAAAGTCCTTGGTTTTATCAATGACGGGAATAAATTCTACCTGCATTTCTTGCATTCGTTTATTCACAGAGGGATTGTGAATAATTTCGTTAGTAATCCAAATATGTTCTGTGGGGAAATGCTGACGAGTTTCATAAGCCATGGCTACAGCCCGTTCCACACCCCAACAAAAGCCAAATGCTTGTGCCAATTGAATAGTGACATTACCCCGTTTGAGAGTGTAGTTGCGATCGCGAATTTCCTGAATTAAGTTACTCTGAAACTCAGATTGTAACTGGGTAGCAACTTCTGCTTGATGACCAAAGCCCTTACGATTGTAATTGGCTGAATGTTGAAGACTGCGTTTAAAAGCTTTTGTATCCATTTTAAATTGACCATTAATAATTACTATTTTTGATTTTCTCGCGTTTGGAGACGATTTAGATGGAAAATTTGGATTTATATCCTATTTTTTGAATTTATCTTTTCTAATTGAGGTACTTGGCGTGTTACTTGTTGGTTAGTATACATCTTTAAGGCAGTCCGCCAAACTAGATAACCTGGAGGACTCAGATGTAAACCGTCAGTAGTAAAATCCGTCCGCAGATTACCTTGTTTATCGGTGAATAAGGGATGTAAATCCAGATATCTCACAGCTTTTTCAGTAGCAAGATTATTCAATTCCTGATTTAACTGGCGAATTCGAGGATTGGGAATTGCTAGGAGTTTTTCTTTTCCTTCCCAAGTTACCCCCTCCCCACCATGAGGCAAAATTGACTGAATGACGATTTCTACTTGAGGGTGTTTTTTTCGCAAATAACTGATAATTTGCTGATAATTTGCCAAAATTTCCTGATCATCTAGTCCGCGAATCAAATCGTTAATACCCACCATGACGAAAATAGTCTCTGGCTGGGTGCGATCAAAGAAATCTAATCTTTGCAATAATCCATTACTAACTTCCCCAGATATACCCTGATTTAGCCAGCTTCTATCCTCAGGTAATAACTCCGGTGGAAACCATAAACTCAGAGAATCTCCCGCGAGGATGGTTAATCGCTGGGGATTGTTCTTAGCAGTTATTTTAGCTTCTTGCTTGAGAATATCCAACCATTGAGGATAACTGAGTTTATGACGGGGTCCTAACTCTGGAGCTACATATTGATTTTTCCAATTGAGGTTAACTGGTTCTGGGGAATCTGGGATAGCTGTAGTTGCTAACACAGGGGTTAGTTTTTGCTGTCGCCAAATCAATAGAATCACCGCTAACATTAGGATAATATTAGTTAACAGTGCGAAGAGTCCCCAGACAGGAAAAGTTTTTACACGATTAGACACGACTAGAAAGCATTATCAATATTGAACTTCATTGTAAATCTGGGGAAGAGATAATGGGTAAAAGTTTTTAGTTCTTACCCATTCTCTTTTTTACTTATTTTTCTACTTAGGGCTTGCATAAAAGAAAGCAAAAGCATTGATAGATAAAAGTTTACAGGGTTTTACAAGCAAAAAAGTGCAAGATTCTTAACATATAGATGTTTAAAACCCTGGCATTTTAACTAAAAATAACTGCGTAAATCCGAGTGCTAATTACCCAACTCTTCTCTTCCTTCCTTCTTCCTTCTTCCTTCGTGTCCTTCGCGCCTTCGTGGTTCATTAACTCCTGTAGGGGCAATGGCAATTCGCCCCTACTGACTCCTAACCTTCACGAAAAGACTACTTATTAGAAATTCGATCTGCAAACTCGGAGTTATAACCTTCTTCTCCGTGTTCGTTGATATCCAAGCCTTGATCTTCAGTTTGATCTGGGACTCGTAAACCAACTGTAGCCGCAATAATTTTGAGAATGATCCAAGTCCCAACAGCCGCAATTATATAGGCTAAGGCGATCGCTCCCAGTTCCACAAATAATTCACCAAAGTTACCACGCAATACCCCATCTTTACCACCGGCATTAACTTCAGTTGTGGCAAAGATAGCTGTTAAAATTGCGCCTATAGTCCCACCTACGCCATGTACGGGATAGGTATCTAAGGCATCATCAATCTGTAATTTGTGCTTGTAACTCACAGCAAAGAAACAAACAACAGAGGTGATGAAACCGATTAAAATTGCCGCAACAGGTGTGACAAATCCTGCGGCTGGAGTGATACCGACTAAACCAGCTACTGCACCTGTGGCTGCCCCTACAGCGGTGGGTTTTCCCCTTAATGTCGCTTCTAAAATCAACCACATTAATGCCCCAGCGGCGGCTGATGTATTGGTAGTAACAAAAGCTACTGTAGCTACTGTTCCTGCTGATAAGGCACTACCAGCATTAAAACCGAACCACCCAAACCACAGTAAACCCGCACCTAATAAAATAAAGGGGACGTTGTGGGGAGGACTCAGACGATCTGGATAATTTTTTCTCGGACCGAGGACAATTGCTGCTACCAGTGCCGAAACACCGGAACTAATATGCACTACTGTACCACCAGCAAAGTCTAAAGCACCTAAACCGCCATATAAACCTAAAAATCCACCTTTTGCCCAAACCATGTGAGCTAAGGGTGTGTAAATAAAGGTTGACCACAGCACGACAAACAGGCAATATGCCCGGAAACTCATCCGTTCGGCGATCGCTCCCGAAATTAAAGCTGGGGTGATAATTGCAAACATGGCTTGATAGATCATGAATGCTTGATGGGGAATTGTCCCCGCATAGGAAACCACGTCTGCCGGGGCTGAACCCTTCAGATAACCTGTAGTTTCTAAGCCGACACCATTTAACCCCAACCACTGCAAACCACCAATAAAAGGCAAACCAGGAGCAAAGGAAAGGCTATAACCCCAAAGAACCCAGGTGACTCCGACAATGGCCATTAACACAAAACTCATCATCAATGTGTTAAGGATGTTATGCGATCGCACAAACCCACCATAAAAGAATGCTAATCCCGGTGTCATCAGCATTACTAAAGCTGATGAAATCAGCATAAATGCTGTATCTCCTGTATTCAGATCAGACACGGCTGCTGGAGTTTCGGCTAAAGCATTTCCTGTTAATAAACTTACCAATAGAAAGACGGTTAAACACCCAACGATGATCAATTTTTTGAACATTGATTTTCTTTCCTCTGGGTCTACGATATTTGTCTCAATTAAATACAATTCGTAGTATTTGCTACTTTTTTCTGTCTTAAAAGCTACTTAACTTTTAATGTTCCAGAAAGCTTAACAAAAATCTTATGTTTAATGTGATTTATATTCGCAAAAGCATTTTTTGTCATGCAATATCAGCATATTGCACTGATACAGCCCTAATTATATATTTTGCCAAAAAATAAAAATCTCTGTATCCCCTATTCCCTATTCCCTATTCCCTATTCCCTATTCCCTATTCCCTATTCCCTATTCCCTATTCCCTATTCCCTGATTCAATCTCTGGAAGATTCTTGAACATCGGATTCGGATACAGAGCTAGACATTAATATAGAGATTGGAGTTGAATTTGCTGCTGATTCCAACTTAGGTATTTTCTGAGGTACTTCCACAGGGTTAATTGTATGGATATTGCTGACATAATAACCGAAGATTTGATCATAATTAGAGGCAACTGCTAACAACGCCCCACCTAAAATATATATTGGTAATGGCACAGAAAATCCCCGTAACCATTTAAAAAACTCCGCTAAAGCAAACAGAACAAAAAAGCATACCAGCCAAACTCTCATAATTTTATCTTCCCCATATATTAAGTTATCTTTTCACTCATTTTAGCTTAACCGACAGAAGCCCCATGTCTGACCCGATAGTGCAGCAGGGGATGAATGGCGTGTGAATTGACGACAGTTTTCCGACCAACGCGACAGCAAGGAAGGAAAACATGGAGACAATTCACAAATTTTGTGTTATGAACTGAATATCTCGGCAAAGCGAGAGAATAGCGATAACCAAGCTAGATATACTCAAAACGGTTCGGATATAGACTTTTATAAAATCACGAAAAACCTAGATTTGTAGGGGTTTAGCAGTACTGATATAGGAATCCTAAATTATTTCTGAACAATATCTAAGTATTGTAGGGTGGGCATTGCCTACAATATCCGGGTTTTGGTGGGCAATGCTACGTATATGTTCAAAAATCAAATAAGAGTCCTATATGTGTCAACTTCACGTAAAATCATAGCCCGCCTGGGAATGAATTCCCAGTCTAATAGCCAAAGTTATCTAAAGATAACTAAGGGAACACCAAAAAATAAATTACCCAATTTTGTGGGATGGGCATCCTGCCCGTTCTTGTATTATTAGCGGGCAAGATGCCCGCACCACAAGAAATTTTTGGGGATTTTATTTCTTGGAAGTCTGTAAGGATTTGAATTTTACAAAAAAACGCAAAAAGAGTAATGTTCTACTTGACAATGCGTTTTAGAGATGCTATGATAAAATTGACGAGGAAGAAGTATCTGCAAAGTAAGCTTACTATAAATGAGTCGGTTGGGTTGAAGAATGGAACCCAACGTGAATCTCTAAAACTTATAACTTAAAAGCTGGATTTCCGTTTTTTCTGGCAAGATATTGGAATTAATCGCCACAGAATCATTATTACCCCGGCGGATATTAACACCCTGCATGGAAGTCAGAAAATCATCTACTGGGGAAATGTCACACACTGCACCATCAGCAGCTTGAGTGCGGTAGTGGGTAGGAATGACTAACTTAGGATTTAACAATTCAATCATCTGTTTTGCTTCTTGGGCATTGTAGGCTTTATCACTGCCTCCTACGGGAATAAATAACACATCGGGGCGACCCATGAGGATTTTTTGTTCTAGGGTAATCGGTGCAGCAGAACCTCCCAAGTGCAGTAGATTGATTCCTCCTGGTGTCAATTTCCAGGCTACATTTTTGCCGAATTGTTTTCCACCTTTGCGATCATGATCTGTGGTAATTCCCTGAAACTTAATGCCTTTAAACTCATAGACACCTGGCTGATAGACTAATTTGGGATTTCCTGGTATTTTATCTATTGCCCCTTCATCCAACAATTGACTACTAATTAATACCAAATTAGCCGCAACGTTTGGGGAACGATATTTAGTTGTACAGCCTAAAGTCCGAAAGGGATTGATGAGAATTTTGACATTACCATTGGTCAATAAAAAGCAGGTATGACCTAACCATTGAATTGATACACCACTAGACTGGGCATTTACTGGAACTTGCGTACCTAAATTAGTCACTACAGCCGTTACTAAACCCGCTCCAGCGTAGCCTATCAATTGTCGTCGTTTCATAAAAATACTCGCTTTACAAAGTTCGCAGAAAATTTCGTAGTAATTCTTTACCCAAAGCAGTTAGGACACTCTCCGGATGAAATTGGACTCCTTGAATGTGCGGATAGTTTCGGTGTCTCACGCCCATAATTGTGCCATCTTCTACCCAAGCCGTGATTTCCAATACTTCTGGGCAAGTTTCCCGTTCAATAACTAAACTATGATATCTGGTCGCGGTTAAAGGATTTTCTAAACCTTGAAAAATTCCTATGCCTGTGTGTGATACTTGGGAGGTTTTACCGTGCATTAATTCGGGGGCAGAAACGATTTTACCACCGAAAACCTGACCAATACTTTGATGTCCTAAACACACGCCTAGAATAGGTATTTGAGAGCCAAGTTGAGCGATCGCATTTAGGGAAACTCCGGCATCATCTGGACGACCGGGACCAGGGGAAATTACCACTGCGTCGGGGTTTAATGCCCTAATCTCATCTACAGTAATCTTATCATTTCGTACCACTTGCAGGTCATTAGCCACTGGAAAATCTACTGCCAATTCTCCAAGATATTGTACTAAGTTATATGTAAAGCTATCGTAGTTATCAATGACTAATATCACAATTTTTACCTAATTTTATTTAAAAATATCAAAGACGTTCCCCGGAAACGTCTCTACTCTTCACAATCTAATTTCTAGAAAGTGTATAGGATTAAAGTTACTAAAGGAGGCAATATTAATATAGAGGCAACCAATAATGCTACTAACGCTGAGACAAGCACAGCTCCAGCAGCACAGTCTTTAGCAACTTTTGCTAACTCATGATAAGACTGTTTTACCGTTAAATCTACAATTGACTCAATGGCAGTATTCACTAACTCTAAGGTCAAAACTAAACCGCTCGTAATCGCAATTATAGTTATTTCTACTGTTTCTAGACGTAAAAATACACTTAATCCAATAGCCAAGGCACAGACGGCTACATGAATCCGAAAGTTACGTTGAGTCTGAAAAGCGTAGGTAATTCCAGCCCAAGCATACTTAAAACTAACAAATAAATTAGAGGCAATTTGCCAGGAAAGTTCCCTATCTTTGGACACAAGCGTTGGTAAGCTGTTATTGGTGGATGATGACGAAACTTTTGGGGGCATAGACAAAAGAACACGATATATAAAAGGGTGAGAATTTACGGGTTTTTATAGCCAAATCAACTTTGAGGGAATTATAGGCTATTTTAAATATCTCAACTATAAAGTAATTACCAAAATTCGTAGTTGTCAAGATATATCTAAGACTCTAAATTAATAATAATACCTATTTTCTTGAGTAATACAACTTGCTCGTTTAACATTTGTATCAAACTCTCTTCGTCAGGATGATCCCAACCTAACAAATGCAATAAACCATGAGCCGTTAACCAAGCTAATTCTGTAGATAAGCTGTGTTCTTGCTGTTGTGCTTGACGTTTTGCTGTATCTATAGACACAATAATATCACCTAAATACAAGGGCATTGAGGCCAGCATTTCTTCGCTTTGTGGTAAATTTGCTTCGAGAGATGCAAAGGCTAAAACATCTGTAGGTTTATCCTGCTGACGATATCGGGAATTGAGAGTTTGAATTTCTGTGTCGGTTGTCAAACGCAAGCTGATTTCATAACTAGGTGCAATTGGCAGATAATCAAGAAGATTTTCCAACCATTGTTGAAACCAATTTTCCCAAGTTTCTAGAGGAATGGGATAATTATCACCAATATTGACGGCTGTGGAGGAAGAGTCGTCAAAGCAATCTTCTAAATATAATTCTATCTGTAGAGGCACAAATTTTCCTCACTTAGCGGGTAAGATATGCTAAACCCACCAGGACAGATAATAGTCCTACGGCAGTTAGCGCGAAGTGTTTGAGGGAAGTTCCACCTTTTCTCACCATGTTTCGCATGGCAAGTTTGACATAGCTAGGTTGGGGGTCTGGACTAGGGGATTTTTCCATAATTAATTCGCTATTATTTCTTTTATTACTGTAGCAGGTTCTTGGGGAATAGGAGTCGGCTGATTAGCTAGAGTTCTATTTTTACCTAGCAATTTGGCAGCCATATCTATCAAATCACTTTCTTCTGGCTTAATGTGTAAATTGAGGCGTTACGTGGAGTTTCATTGATCATTTCTGTGGTGAGATATTCAATATATCCAAATCACCAATTACCAACCACAAAATCAAACAAACAATGCGCCATTTCCAACTTAGAACAAGCCAAAATTTCTACCTCTCTTCCTTCTTTATCTAAAAACACTGCTTGATTATTATCACTCCCAAAACCACTATCAACTTTATCAATCGGATTTGCGACAATTGCATCTAATTTCTTCCTTTGCAATTTTTCCCGTGCTGGAGCAATAATATCCCCGGTTTGTGCTGCAAAACCAATTAAATATTGATGTAGTTGTTTGCGATTTCCTAATTCAGCGACAATATCCGGTACTGCTGCAAGGGGTAAATTTTCTGGAAGCGATCGCTTGGGCAATTTTTCGGTACTATAATCTCTAGGTTTTACATCTGCAACTGCGGCTGACATGATAATTATATCTGCATTAGCTAAATTATCTAACATAACCTGCTGCATTTCCTGGGCACTCACAACCGTAATTGCTTCTACTCCCAAAGGTACATCCCAACTCCCAGGACAATGGACTAATATTACCTTTGCTCCTCGGTGCAGTGCAGCCTGTGCCAATGCTAAACCCATTTTACCAGTGGAGGGATTGCCAATAAAGCGCACCGGATCTAAATATTCTCGCGTTCCCCCAGCACTGATTAAAACCTGTTTTCCAATTAAATCTCGTTTTCCTTGGGTGTGTAATAAAGATTGAATATAAACAAATATTTCGCCGGGTTCTGCCATTCTACCAGCACCAATGCGATCGCACGCCAATAACCCAGAACCAGTTTTCATACCATAAAATCTATTATCTGTCAATAGCTGTTGCCAATTTCTTTGTACCGCTACCTGTTCCCACATATCCGTATTCATTGCTGGTGCTAACAACACAGGACAAGTAGAAGCGAGAACAGTATTTGTCAGTAAGTTATCCGCCATACCATAACTTAACTTAGCCAAAGTATTAGCAGTTAAAGGGGCAATAACAATTAAATCAGCCCATTCACCCAATTCAATATGTAGAGGACGAGAATAAATTGGTTGCCAAAAATTCTCATCAGTATAAGCTTGATGACGAGATAAAGTTGCTAAAGTTAAAGGAGTGATAAATTCTTGGGCAGATTTAGTGAGAATAACTCGCACTTCTACCCCTGATTTAAAGAGTGTGGATACTAATTCACAGACCTTATAGGCGGCGATACCACCGCCTACACAGACAAGAACCCGAATAGATTTAGGATTTGTAGATGATGGCATTAACTCTTTATTTTAATTAGAATTTCATTAGGAATTTGATCTTCAGGAATTGGGAATCCATGATAGGTTGGATAACCTTGTTCATCAAAAGTATTATCTGAGTGAAACACATAAAATTGATCTTTTTTCTTATCAAATCCATAATGCTTTTCACTATTTTCATTACTATTACCTACAGAACTATTTAAAACCTTTTGAGCTTCTTCAT
Source organism: Dolichospermum sp. OTE_75_concoct_329_sub (assembly GCA_031376645.1). Classification (GTDB taxonomy): domain Bacteria; phylum Cyanobacteriota; class Cyanobacteriia; order Cyanobacteriales; family Nostocaceae; genus Dolichospermum. The sequence continues at coordinate 22,094 of JANMEE010000020.1, forward strand.
CTGTTAAATCCATAGGAGTAGCATTTTTCCAATAACCTAAAGGATCGTGTTTAGAATGAAGTTTATAACGAGGACATATTGTTCTAGCTTGTTTAATTTCAGTTAAATTTTTGATGCTTATATTTTCGATAGAATTTGTACCTTCTTGAAATTCAACTTCAATATTTTCGTTAATAAAATCAGGATGATTTTGTAAACTAATTAATATTCCCTGAATTTTAACTGCACCAGCTAGTGAACTTGATGCAACATCTTGACTTTGATAATGACATTTGCAATCATTGAGCAAATCCTGTACATCTATGAAAGGACCTTTACTTAAAAGTCTTAGTAAAATCATAGCGATTTTTTGCTGTTCAGACTTTTTCGATTTAATAGTTTTTAAAATCCACTCATTAATCGTTAAATTATTTGATAATTTTTGCGAAGAGAAAATACTATGAGTTTGGATGGGATCACCATTTTGGAGAACACTTATTTCTTCAGTAATTTCAAAAATATTTTTCATTAATTCATCTGCTTGATAATCATTTGCAGCTTGTCCAATAAATGAAAGCTCATTAATTAAAAAGTGCATTTATAGTAACTCCATTAAATCATTTTCAGCTTGGTCAAAGAAACCATCTGGCCATTTATCAATTCCTCCATCTTGGTAAATTTTAGGTGAAATTATTTCTGTTATTGGTTGTCCTTTTTTTAGATATCTTTCAAAGTAGTAAATTTGCACATTTTGAGCATCAAGTTTCTGATGACGTACTGCTTTACGAATACCATTTAAAACATGATCACTATGAGTTTCTAAGATTATTTGAATACCACAATTTGCTGCTAATGCGATTAATTCTCCCATCTTAGATTGTCCTCTAGGATGAAGATGAGCTTCTGGATTTTCTAACAAAATCAATGTATCTGAAGTAGCAGATAAGATAGCTACAATAATCGGTAAAATATAGGTAATTCCAAAACCTACATTAGTTGAACGATAGGAATTATTGTCTTCATAGGAATATTGTAAATTTGCTACATCCATTGCTGAATGTAATTTTATATCAATTCTTGTTCCAGGGCTAATTTCTCCTAACCAGGCTTCAACTTGACTTTGTAAAGTATCAGACTGTGCTGATGGATGTAACAGTTGACTATGTGGAATTTTTGCATATTCATTTATAGATAAGAAATGAGCAGTAAATTCTCCTTGACTTCCAATCTGTTGATGTTGTCTGACTTGAAAATCAGACATTTGGAAATAATTTTTAGGCACTATCCTTTCTGCCTTTAAGTAATGAAATTTATCTGTAAAAAGACTTGAATTATAAATTTCTACATCAATAATTGACAATAAAGAAGATATTCGCATTATATCTGATTCACGATCAAAATCGAAAACCCAAGTACCTTGAATGTTATGATCAATCACAATTTCCAAAGTCATTGAATCTTCTTTTGCTCTCTTAAATAGAGCATCTTGGGCTGTACCTATAGAAACTAAATCACCATTTAGTGCTAAACCTACCCTATCTAATAAATCATCCTGTTGAGAGGATTGACGAAGTAGTAATATAGATTGTAGTACAGAGGATTTGCCAGTGCTATTTAATCCAGAAAGTAGAGTTAATGGTTTTAAAGAAAAAGACTGATTTTCAAATGGTTTAAAATTTTTTAAAGTCAAAGAACTTAACATGATAAAACCTCTTGAACTATTTCATTAACTTTTTCAAAACGATACTGAACTTTACTGGATGCTTGAGATACCGATTTCAGGAAATCAGGATCTTCTTCCATTTTTTGTTTAAATTTATCGTTCAGAATTTCTTTATGATTGATTAATTTTTCAATATCTTGAGAATTCAATTTGCCGAAAGTAACTGACCATGCTTCAAAAAGAGATTTATTAACAGGTGATCTTTGAGATTTAGATTTACGAAAAGCGAAATCTCCAAAAATATCATAACTTGCCCTCATTGCTATATTAAAATTATTTTCTATTTTTTCTACTAACTTATAATCTATTTTATTTAATTGTTTCATTGACTCATATAAAAAGTATTTGCGTCCTTTGCGTACTGGATAATCTTCATACTTATTTAAAGTAAAAGCTATAAAGCCGAGTATAAATTCATGGTCATCCATCCGTTGTTTTTTCTTTTCACTTAAATTTGTTACTCTTTTAAACTCTGGTAAATTAGCTAGTTTTTTCAGAATCTCTATTGCTTGTCCAGGGTTCATTGCTTGACGAAGTTCTTGAGGATTAAGAGGCAATCCTCCAGTGTTAACTCTTTCAAAAATATTATATTTTACTTCAGAAGGAGTTCCAGGTTCGATTAAATAAACTGTTAATTCAGTTTCATCTATTCGTCTTTGATAATGACGAGGTAAATCATCATATTTATTCTTTTCTAAGTCTGTTAAAAATTGTAATCCTGTTAATTTGAGAGATTTATCTATAATAAAACTTTTGAATGTACTAATTCTTTGTAAACCATCTATAATAATCCATTTATCATCATCCGTTGCATCTATATAAAATGCTGGAAGTGGAATCCGAATTAAAAGAGATTCAATTAAGCGACTTTTAGCTTTAGGTGTCCAAATATCAGATTGTCGCTGAAAATCAGTAGCTAAATCAATTTCATCATGTCTAATTCTTTTAAGTAGCAGATCCATTGTCATAGGTTTAGTTTTAACCCTAATCTTTGTTGGATCAAATGGTTCTAAACTTTCATCTTCATCTTGTTCAAAATTAGAATCTTCATCTAATTCATTTTCTTGATCTAATAATTCCATCTGTTGATCATTGAGTTTATTTATTACCATTATGATAACTATTTATAAAAATTTACTTAGAGGGTGTTTGATAGCGTTCACGAAGTGTGCCGGAGGCATAGCGTGGCGTTAGCCATAAAGTATTAAATAAAACCAATAATCTCCAAAAACCTAACCCCCCTGCCCCCCTTCCCTA